>QHUV01000115.1 GCA_003222065.1 Gemmatimonadota bacterium
GCAGCTCGCCGAAGCGCGGTTAGGCGCGCTGCGGATGCAGCTCAATCCGCACTTTCTCTTCAACAGCCTCAATGCGCTCGCCGTGCTCGTGCGCGATCAGAAGACGCGTGACGCGTCGCGGATGCTCGAGTTGCTCGGTGCCGTCTTGCGTCAAGTGCTGCAAGGAGAGAAGCGGCACGAGGTGGCGCTGAGTGAGGAGCTGCGTTTCATCGAGCAGTACCTCGCCATCGAGCAGGTACGGTTTTCGGATCGACTTCGCGTGCAGTGGTCCATCGATCCAGCCGTCCGCGACGCGCTGGTACCAGAGTTCATCTTGCAGCCGCTCGTCGAGAATGCCGTTCGCCATGGCATCGCGAAGCGTAGTGAGGCCGGAACGATCGAAGTATCGGCAGCGGCCGATGGCGAGGATCTCGTCCTGACAGTGCGCGACGATGGGCCGGGTTACCATGGTGAGGTCGGCGCCCCTGGCGTCGGACTCGCCAACACTCGCGCACGATTGGACACCATATTCGGGGCCGCTGGCCGACTGGAGTTGCGTCCCGGCGAGAATGGAGGCACGATTGCCACCGTCCGATTCCCTTTGCGGCGAAGTCGAGATGCTTGAAGACATCAGCATTCGTGCATTGATCGCGGACGACGAGCCGTTGGCGCGTCGGGGCATTCGCCAGCTGCTGGCATCGCGCGACGAAGTCGAGGTCGTCGGCGAGGCGCGAAACGGTCGCGAGACCGTCAACGCGGTGCGCAGGCTGCGCCCCGACTTGCTCTTCCTCGACGTGCAGATGCCGGAGCTCGACGGCTTCGGCGTATTGAGCGCACTTGGCCCAGCACAATGTCCCGCGGTCATCTTCGTCACGGCCTACGACGATTTCGCAGTTCGGGCGTTCGAGGCGCACGCCCTGGATTATCTCGTGAAGCCGGTCGAGGAAGCGCGATTCGGGCAGGCCTTGGACCGAACGCGCGAGCGGATGCGCTCGGTCGCCGCGATGGAGCTATCGCAACGGCTCTCGTCGCTCTTGAGCGTGGAGCATCAGAAGAGCCTAACGAAAGACGCCAAACAGAGGCTTCTCGTCTCGACGTCAGTGGGTGAGCTCGTGCTCGACGCCGAGGAGATCGACTGGATCGAGGCGGACGACTACTACGCGGCCATCTATGCCCGAGGGCGGCGTCATCTCCTGCGCGAGTCATTGGCATCGCTGGAGCGCCGCCTCGATGCGACGCGCTTCGTGCGCGCTCATCGTGGAGCGATCGTGAACGTCGATCGCATTCGCGAGATGCGCGGCGACGCCGGCGATACGGTGCTCGTGCTTCGCGACGGAACGCGCGTTCCGGTAAGCCGTCGGCGGCGCGAGCGGGTTTCTCAGCGCCTACAAGTCCTCGCTGGTTGACCGTTCACTGCATGGCAGCGACCGCTCACGGATCGGCGGTTGTTGGCGCTCGGCACTTGGCGTGAGAATATGCGAACGATAGCCCAGACCTCGGAGGCGAAATGACGTCGTCGTCGGTCGGCAGGCGCGCAGCGTCCTACGATAAAGCGGTCCTTACGCCGGCGCGCACGGAGTCCCGCATCGATTCGCTCGATCTGATTCGGGGCGTCGTGCTGATTCTCATGGCGATCGATCACGTGCGGGTGTACTCCGGCATCCCGGCTGGGGGTCCGACGCCTGGCATCTTCTTTACGCGTTGGGTGACGCACTTCTGTGCGCCCGCCTTTGCATTTCTCGCCGGCACCGGCGCCTATCTCCTGAGCCGAAAGCTTCAGGACACACGCGCTCTCGCGCGCTTTCTCGCGACGCGCGGGCTGCTGCTCGTGGCACTGGAGCTCACGGTGCTTCACGTCGCCTGGACGTTCAGGTTCGACTTCACTCATCTCCTGGCTGGCGTCATCTGGATGCTTGGATGGTCGATGGTGCTCATGGCGGCGCTGGTTCAGCTTCCGGCGGCTGTCGTTGGCGCGATCGGTCTGATCTTGATCTTTGGCCAGAATCTCATCACCCCGCTCGCGCAATCGATGCCGTCGTGGACGCAATGGTTCTGGCAATTCCTGTATCTCGGCGGGGAGGTGAAGGTCGGTGCGGTATCCATCTCGATTCTCTACGTGCTCGTTCCGTGGATCGGCGTCATGGCTGCCGGCTACGGCTTTGGAACGATCGTCGTCCGGGCGCCCGAACAGCGGCACCGGCTTTATCTCCAGATCGGACTCGGGGCGACGGCATTGTATGCGATCATCGCTGCCATTTTCGTCGCCACGCACCCGGCGCCTAACGGTGGGCCGCCAGCGCTCCTGCGGGCACTGAACCAGAACAAGTATCCTGCGTCGCAGCTGTTTCTGATGATGACCCTCGGCCCAACAATCGCGCTGCTGCCACTGGCGGAGCGGGCGCGTGGCTGGGTTGCGCGTGCCGTCACCACTGTCGGGCGCGTGCCGATGTTCTACTACCTGCTGCACATCCCGCTCATTCACGCCACGGCGCTCGTCGTCTGGCTCATTCGTGACGGAAAGGTCAACGCAACTCGCTTCGACTCTGCGCCCTTCGTCTCGATCCCGCCCACCGATCGTTGGAGTTTGGGACTGCTATACCTCGTGTTCGCGATCGTGATTGCGATTCTGTATGTGCCGTGTCGCTGGTACGCGGCGCGCAAGAGTCAGCGCGCGGCGTGGTGGATGCGCTACATCTGAGCCGGCTGCCTCGTTGGTACGATGAGCGAGATTGATCGTGACAATGGTGCGACGATCGTCGCGCCCGTAATGCGCTATCTCGGCGTCGAGGATGCCCAGCGAAGCGTGGCCTTCTTTCGGGACGTTCTTGGCTTCGACGTTCGGGAAACCGTCGACGAGCGGGGCGAGCGCGTACTGGAAGCGACGCAGGGCGCGGCACGCCTCCAGCTCGGGACGCACGACGCCGCGCCCGACGACTGGAGCGACCGCCGGGCGCTGGGTAACGCAATCGTGTTCTTCGAGACGAACGATGTCGCGGCGATGCATGACGCCGTGCGCCGGCGTGGCGGGGCGCCGAGCGATGTCGAGAAGGTGAATTGGATCAAGATGAGCATGTTCGAAATCCGTGACCCGGATGGCCACACGCTCTGGTTCGGCCAGTCCTACCATCGCGACTCGCCGACGACTCCTCGCCCGATGATGCAGAAGGCCGAGCCACAACTCCCGCACGACGACGTTGCCCGCGGCGTTGCCTACTATCAAGACGTGCTCGGCTTCAAGATCAACTATCAGCAGCACGATCTCGGCGTCATGGATCGAGACGAGATCACCTTGCTGCTCGTTGCGAGAACCGAGCAGCAAGGAATCGCCGCCGCCTACATCTTCGTCCAGAACGTTGACGCGCTCTATGCGGAGTTGCGAGGGAAGGGAGCCAATGTCGACGGCCGACCGGTGAGCCATCCCTGGGGCTTGCGCGATTTCAGCATCGTGGATCTCGAAAGAAATCGGCTGACTTTCGGACAACCTTTCGAATGAGTGTCATTCCGAGCGCAGCGAGGGGCCGCTGAAACCACTGACACGGCGCTGAGACCACTGACTCGCTCCTCAGCGGTGGGGGCTCCACGCACCGAGGAGCATCTTGTTTTTTGTTCAACTGCCTCGGGAAGCTTCCAAAGGCCAGGGAAACGTCCCGCCGCATTTCACAAATTCAAAACATCACTGGGGCGCGGAGCTCTCCTGCGCACGGAGCCCGTCAGCGGTTTCAGGGCAGTGTCAGCGGTTTCAGCGGCCCCTCGCTGCGCTCGGGGCCAGTGCTATTTGAAGTCGCTCGGCGCTCGCTCCTGCTCCTTTGCCATCCCGAAATTCCGCGAAGAATCCTTATTTGGAGTCGCAAGCGCTGCGCGCTTGCTCCTACTCGTCGCTTCGCTCCTCGGAGTGACACAAGAGTTAGTGCGTCGCCGACTTCGGCTTGATGGTTGGATACTTGATGCCAAGCTGCTCGAGATACGTGCCGTACTTTGACGGGTTGTAGTAGTACGCGCGCATTGCGGGCCGGTACTTCGCCATGATGTCGGCGTTGAGGAAAGTTGGGGGTTGATCGGTGGGTGAGAGGAAGCTCTTGTACTTCCTGTTCTTCGTTTGCACGTCGCGGAAATAGGTCCACGCATCGGCGACAACCTGCGGTTGGGTAAGCACGTCGAGCAGCGTCAGCGCCTGTACCTTCGCGCCAGCCAGCGTTCCCTTGTGCGCGAGAGGCGTCGCCATGGCGATCGCGTTGGCCCACATGTGGCCCGGAAGACCCGGTACGTTTGCCGGATATCGCAGCGTAACGGTCGGCACGTTCCACGACACGTCGCCGATATCATCCGATCCGCCGCCAAGCCAATTCTCTAACGAGTCTCTCCCGCGCAGCGGCGCGATCTCTTTCCGCAATCCCGTTGTCGGCGCGTTGACTTCAGCTTGAACGGCGCGGGCGAAGGCCTGGTCGTCCTCGGTCCATTGCGGCAGTCCGACGCGCTTGATGTTCTCATAGGTCGCCTCGGCGATCGGCTTGTTGAAGTACCCGTCCCATGCCGAGCCGAGAATGCGCACGTCCGCCAGCTTCGTATCGGTCATCAACGCCGCGCCCTGGGCGATACGCTTTGCTGTCTCGAAGAGCTCCAGCGTCTTGTCGTAGTCCTGCTCGCGGAAATAGAACCAGATCGAGGCGCGGCTCGGAACGACGTTAGGCTGATCGCCGCCGTCCTTGATCACGTAGTGCGAGCGCGCCTGCGGGCGGATGTGCTCGCGCCTAAACTCCCAGCCCTGGCCCATGAGCATGACCGCATCCAGAGCACTGTGGCCGCGCCATGGCGCGCCAGCGGCATGCGCCGAGAGGCCCTCGAAGCGAAACTCGGCCGACAGCAGCGCGCTCTGACCGCCGGCGCCCCAGGAAACACCGAGGTCGTCCCCAACATGCGTGAAGAGAACTACGTCGACGTCCTTGAACACGCCAGCCCTAACGAGGAAGGCCTTTCCCGCGAGTTGCTCCTCGGCGACGCCGGGCCAGAGCACGAGCGTGCCAGGCATCTTTTCGCGTTGCATGATCTCCTTCACCGTGAGCGCCGCGGCGATGTTCACGGCCTGGCCTGAATTGTGCCCCTCGCCGTGGCCCGGTGCGCCATCGATTATCGGCTCGTGCCACGCCACCGCGGGTTTGTTGCTCGCCTG
>QHUV01000116.1 GCA_003222065.1 Gemmatimonadota bacterium
AGATCTCCGGCAAGATCGATGTCATTCAGAATTTGTTGCCGAAAGTCGATCGGCTGATCATCGGCGGCGCAATGGCGTGCACGTTCTTCAAGGCGATGGGACTCGAGACCGGCAGGTCGCTCGTTGAAGAGGACCGCGTCGAAATGGCAAAGGAGCTGTTGGAGCGAGGCGGCAAGAGGCTCATACTGCCGCCGGATGCGTGTGTGGCAAAATCGTTGGACGACGTGAGGAGTGCGCGCGCCGTTCGACGAGACGCCATCCCGCACAACGAAGCCATGTACGACATTGGGCCCGAGGGTGCGCGCAACTTCACGGACATCATCGGTGCAGCGAAGACCGTCGTGTGGAACGGGCCGATGGGCGTGTTCGAGAAGCCGCCATTTGATGCTGGGACTCGCGCGGTTGCGCAGGCTCTTGCGAGCGCGACAAAACAGGGCGCGACCACGGTGGTCGGCGGTGGGGATTCGGCTGCGGCCCTCGCCGAGCTCGGGCTCGAGGATAAGATGAGCCATGTGTCGACGGGTGGCGGCGCGTCGCTCGAGCTGCTCGAGGGAAAGACGCTGCCTGGCGTCGCCGCGCTCGACGACCGCGCGAGTGTCGGCGGACCTCGCGCCGCATGATCAATCGGCCGCTGTTCTTTGCCAATTGGAAGATGAATCACGGGCCCAGCGAGGCTCGTGCCTATCTCGCGGCCTTTCTGAATTTCTTCGCGCCCCACGACGACCGCACCGTTGCGATGTTCCCCCCAGCGCTGTCCCTAACGACGGTGCGCGACACGCGGGCCAATAGAACAGACATTCTTCTTGGCGTACAAAACATTCACTCGCAGGAGAAGGGCGCGTTCACCGGCGAGAACTCGGCGCCAATGGCGCACGACGCCGGCGCGCGACTCGTGCTCGTTGGCCATTCCGAGCGCCGGCACGTATTCGGTGAGACTAACGTCGAGGCGGCCAGCAAAACGGCGCTCGCGTCCCGATTTGGGCTGACGCCTGTCCTGTGCGTTGGCGAGACGCTCGCCCAGCGCGAAATGGGAGACGCGGAGAGAGTTGTCATCGAACAGTTAACGGTTGGCATCAACCAGATCGGCCCGGCAGCGGTCGCTGCTATCGTGATCGCGTACGAACCGGTGTGGGCCATCGGAACGGGACATACCGCAACGCCAGACGATGCCTCGGCGATGCACCGAGTGATCAGGACCACCTTGAGGGAGCTGGCCGGCAACGGAAGCGATCGTGCGCCGATCCTCTATGGCGGCAGCGTCAATCGCGCCAATGCGAAAACGTTGCTCGAGGTGGAAGGCGTGGACGGATTGCTCGTCGGCGGCGCGTCGCTCGATCCGGAAGGATGGGCGGAAATCTGCCGCACTTGACGAGAGGCGCTAAGTCCTGTGATATTTGTGGCTTAGACCGCCTCCCTCACCTCACAGTCTCACACAGATGTTGTATACGCTCTTGATGGTGCTTCTCACCATCGACTCGATTTTTCTCATCGCCGCCGTCCTGCTGCAGAGCGGGCAGGGGCAGGGTCTCGCCGCAACCTTCGGCGGCGTGAGTAGCTCCGCAAGCTCGTTGTTCGGAACGCGTCAAACAGGAAATTTGCTGACGAAGGCAAGCTGGTGGTGCGGCGGAATTTTTCTGTTCCTCGCCTTCGTACTATCGCTCGCGTCGACGAGAGGCCGCGCGCCTCGCTCCGTGCTCGATCAGGCTTTTCCGAATGCACCGGCGCCCGCTCCTGTGAACGCGCCCGCCAATGCGGGCTCGAAGGCGCCCGTGGTGCCACTGACGCCTGCGCCTGCTCCGGCGACTCCGAACCAGGGAACGAAGGCGCCGGCGAAAAAGCCATAACGAGTGAGACCTCAGTGAGCCGACGCTCCGAACAGCCAGGGTTCCTTCTCTTAGAAGACGGAACCCTTTTTCACGGTGTGGTCACCCTTTCGACGCCGACGACCGTCGCTGAAGTCGTGTTCACGACGAACATGAGCGGCTATCAGGAAGTTTTCACGGATCCATCCTACGACGGCCAGATCGTCGTGATGACGACACCGATGATCGGCAACTACGGCGTCAACGACGCCGATCCGGAATCAGGCCGGCCACAAGTGGCGGGCGTCGTTATGCGCGAGCTGTCGAAGAATTATTCGAGCTGGCGCGCGCAAGGCGATCTCGGTGGCTGGCTGTACGACAAGAAGATTCCCGTCATCGAAGGAGTCGATACGCGTCGACTCACGAAGCACCTGCGAACCGTCGGCGTAATGCGCGGTGTGATGGCGCCTGGAGAGGCACCGACAAGCGACGCAACGGCGGCGCTGGAATCGTGCCCCTCGATGGAAGGGCTGGATCTCGCGTCGAGAGTGTCGACGCGCGAGCAATACGTGTGGGGGGATCCACGGTCGCCTTGGCACATCGTCGCCTACGACTACGGCATCAAGCGAAACATCCTGCGGCTGTTCAGCGATCACGGCTGTCGCGTCACCGTTCTGCCGGCAACGACTTCACCGGAAGCGGCGCTCGAGCTCAAACCAGACGGCGTCTTTCTGTCGAACGGTCCCGGCGACCCGGCCGCGGTCGAATATGCTCAGCAGGCGGTGCGGAAGATTGCCTCGAAGGGCGTGCCGATCTTCGGGATCTGCCTTGGGCATCAAATCTTGGGACTCACCTACGGCGCCCAAACGACGAAGATGCCGTACGGTCATCGCGGCGGAAACCATCCGGTGCGCGACATTGCTACGGGGCGCGTGCTGATCACGTCGCAGAACCACGGCTTTGCCGTCGAGGGCAGCGAGAGGGGGATTCCCGGCGCGAATGCACTCGAGGTGACGCACGTCAACCTCAATGACGGCACGATCGAAGGTCTGCGGCACCGAGAATTGCCGATCTTCGCCGTCCAATACCACCCTGAGGCGGCCCCTGGGCCGCACGACGCCCGGCCGCTCTTCAACCAGTTTCTCGACGTCGTACGAAACCAGAGGGCGCAAAGTGGCACAAACTCTTGACACACAAGAGTTAACGGCGGTATGTTCGGCAAGCGTCCACGGCCGAACGGCGCCCGCACACGAGGCACATTCATGACCAAAGCAGACCTGGTCGAGAGAGTCACGGAACAGATCTCCCGGACCGCGGGTCCGATGATTTCGAAGAAAGACTGCGCGCGCGTGGTCGATGCCTTTCTCGAGGCGATCAAAGAGGCGTTGCAGAACCAGAAGAACATCGAAGTCCGCGGCTTCGGTACGTTCAAGATCCGCCATCGCAAGACCCGCATGGCGCGCAATCCGCGCACGGGCTCGCCGGTCGAAGTCTCCGCGCGGCCGGTTCCCGTGTTCAAGCCATCGAAGGAATTGCGCGCGATGGTCGCTGGTGTCGAAGAGGGCGATCTCGAGGATGAGGCGGAAGAGATGGCGCAGTGATCATCGCAACTGGGATCAAGCCCGGCGCTTGCGCCGGGCTTTTCATTTCCGGTGCTTTCCGATCGTATCGCGCGCCAGTAGGATAGAGTTCAGCGATGACTGTGACTGTGCTTCTCTTTGCCTCGTACGCGGACGCCGTTGGTCGCAGCGAGATCGAGCTCGACGTGACGAGCGGAGCAACGGTGAAGGACGTAATCGAGCGGGTCCGACAAATGGCGGATGCTCAACGTCTTCCCGCGGCACCGATGGTTGCCGTGAACGAGCAGTACGCGTCGCGCGACCGAGAGCTGCGGCATGGCGACGAGGTCGCGCTCATTCCACCTGTCGCGGGAGGGTGACCGTGCACTCCGCGATCGTCGATCGACCGATCGACCCCAGCAAGCTTCTCGAGCGGGTGGCGGCGCGCGGAAACGGAGCCGCGGTGCTATTCCTCGGCACCGTTCGCGACGTCAACGCAGGTCGCGGTGTGAGTGGCATCGAGTACACGGCGTACCGCTCCATGGCTGAACGGGAGCTGCACCGCATCGTCGAAGAGGCGGCGTTGCTGGCGGACAGCAACGACATCGCGGTGGAGCATCGTCTTGGCGAGCTCGCGATCGGCGAGTGCAGCGTTGCCGTCGCAGCGGCACATCCGCATCGTGCACGCGCCTTCGAAGCAGCGCGTTACGTGATCGAGGAGCTCAAGCAACGCGTGCCTATCTGGAAGCGAGAGCAGTACGACGATGGAACGCGCGAGTGGGTACCCGCCACCACCTCTGAGAACGAGCGCACGATCGAGCTTGTGGACGCGGGAGAGAAGCAGTGACCGACGCGCTGCGCGATCAGTTCGGTCGGAGTATCGAGTATCTTCGAATCTCCGTTACGGACCGCTGCAACTTCCGTTGCTTGTACTGCATGCCGGCGGAAGGTCTCACGTGGCTTCCGAAGCATGACATTCTGAGCTACGAGGAGATCGCGCGCGTCGTCGAGCAGCTGGCGCCCCTCGGCTTGCGCCGGCTGCGCATAACGGGTGGCGAGCCGACGATCCGTCCCGCGCTCGCTCGGCTGGTCGAGATGCTACGCGTGGTTCCCGAAGTCGAAGACATCGCGCTGTCGACGAACGGAGTGCGATTGCCCGAGCTCGCGCGCGAGTTGCGCGATGCGGGGCTGGATCGCGTCAACATCAGCGCTGACAGCTTACGCCCCGATCGCATTGCAGTGATCGCGAGACGCAACCTCGGTTTCGATCCGGTCACCGCGGCGAGCGCCGCGGAGGCCGGAGGTCTCGGCCCGATCAAACTGAACATGGTCGTGATGCGTGGGATCAACGACGATGAGATCGTCGACTTCGCGCGTCTCACCTTGAATCATCCGTGGCACGTACGCTTCATCGAGCTGATGCCTGTCGGCGGGTTACGCGAGCTGACGGCGGAGCACATCGTGCCGAGTGAAGAAGTCTTGGAGCGCGTCGCGGTGCTCGGCGCGCTCGAGCCGGGTGGCGGACCACCGCGTGGTAACGGACCGGCGGCATATTACCACTTCGCCGGCGCACCAGGCTCGATCGGCGTCATCACGCCGATGACGCACACGTACTGCGGCTCGTGCAATCGTGTGCGACTCACCGCGGACGGACGTTTGCGCACCTGCCTCTTCGGCGATCATGAGGTGGATCTGCGCACACCGCTGCGAGCGGATGAAATGCTCGAGCCATACTTCCGCCGCGCTCTCGCTGAGAAGCCCAAAGAGCATGCATTGCTGCAGCTTCGCGTAGGCGGCTTGCGGGCATTGTCTGAGGTGGGTGGATAAGACCCGGTCGTCGCTACACGCGCCGCGCCGGACGCGATAGGTTTCGAGCGCAGGTCGCACTCACTTCAAGGTCACGAACGAAATGGTCAACAAGATTACGGTCGTCGGCGCGGGCAACGTCGGCGCGACGACCGCGCAGCGAATTGCGGAGAAAGAGCTCGCGCGTAGTGTCGTTATGGTGGACGTCGTCGAAGGCATTCCACAGGGGAAGGCGCTGGACCAATGGCAGTCGGCGCCGATCGAAGGATTCGATTCGCGCGTTATCGGGACAAACGGCTACGACGAGACGAGCGGATCGGATCTCGTGATCATCACCGCGGGCATCGCGCGCAAGCCCGGTATGTCCCGTGATGATTTGCTCAACACCAACGCCGGCATCGTCAAGGACGTAGCCGAGCAGATCAAGCGTAGCTCACCGAACGCGATCATCATCGTCGTGTCGAATCCGCTCGACGTGATGTGCTATGTGGCGAAGCAAGTGACGGGTTTCCCGCGCGAGCGCGTAATCGGCATGGCGGGCGTGCTCGACACGGCCCGCTATCGCGCGTTTCTCGCCGAAGCACTCGACGTCTCCGTCCGGGACATTCAGGCGATGGTACTGGGCGGACATGGCGATACGATGGTGCCGTTGATCAGCTATACCACCGTGAGCGGCATACCGGTAACGCAGCTCCTGGAGCGCTCGCAGCTGGATGCCATTGTCGATCGCACGCGCAACGGTGGCGCGGAGATCGTCAAATATCTCAAGACC
>QHUV01000117.1 GCA_003222065.1 Gemmatimonadota bacterium
TGCCAGATAGCGCCGATCCCGATCTCGTCGCCGTGTCGGCGGTGGATCGCGTGGGGCAAACGAGTACTCGTACGGTTTTGCGACTGAAGCGCTAACTGTCATCCCGAGGAGCGAAGCGACGAGGGATCTGCTGCTCACTCCGCGAGCAGCCCTCGCTGCGCTCGGGATGGCAACGCGCTAGCGCGTTGCCACCTTCGGAGTCTCCTCGCTCGGCGCGTCGGCGAGCTTCACCCGCACGGTTCGCTCCGTTCCATGCCTGACGAGGGTGAGCGTTACCGTGTCCCCTGGCCGCTGCCCGCGGACTACACGCTGCAACGTCGCGACGTGATCGATGTCGTGGCCATTGGCGTTCACGATGATGTCGCCCTTCTCGATACCCGCGGTCTTGGCCGGACTCGAGACATCCTTCGGGAAGTCGCCGACGAGCGCGCCGCGAATCTGCGCGACGCCTGCCTGGGCCAGATTATCCGTCTGCGCGTCCTTCTGCGTCACTTCAGCCAGCTGAAGGCCGAGGATGCCGCGGCGCACGTGACCGTATTGCACGATCTGATTCATGACGTCGCGCACGAGCGTCACCGGAATCGCGAATCCATATCCCGCGTACGTGCCAGTTGGGCTGGCGATCGCCGCGTTCATGCCAACGACTTCGCCGCGGACGTTCACCAGCGGTCCGCCCGAGTTCCCAGGATTGATGGGCGCATCGGTCTGTAGATAGTCGACCACCGCGTACGGGCTATCATAGAGACCAGCGAAGCCGCCGCGTCCCTTCGCGCTAACGATCCCCTGCGTCACGGTGAAGTCGAGGCCGAGCGGATTGCCGATCGCGAGAACCCAATCACCGACCCGCGCCATCTCGTCGTTGCCGAGCGGCACCGTCGGAAGGTTTCGGCCGTCAACCTTGATGACCGCGACGTCGGTGGTCGGATCTCGACCGACAACTTTCGCGTCGAACTCGCGTCGATCGGAGAGGATCACCGTCACCTTGTTCGCGTCGGCGACGACGTGATTATTGGTGAGAATCAGGCCGTCTGCCGAGACGATAAAGCCCGATCCTGAAGCGTGCACGACTTGATCAGAGTGCTGGCCGCGATTGCCGCGACCGCCGCCGAAGGGCGTGCCCATGTCGGGGAAACCGAACTGGCGCAGATCGGGGAGATCGGGCATCTGCGGCATCTGCTGCGAGCGCGACGTGGGTCGCGCGCCTTCGATGTGAATGGAGACTACCGCCGGCGTCACCTGAGCGGCGACCGCGGCGAAGGCGTTCTGCGTCTCGATGAGCGGCGCAATCGCCGCCGGGCTCACGGTCGTCCGATGTGCGGACGCCTGCGATTGTGCGTGGAGCGCCGTCAGTACGCCGGAAACGAGCACGGTGGCACTCCCTACGGAAAGGACGAGCGCACGCGTGCGCCCGCTGGACGGAAACACGGACATTGTCAACCCACCTCTGGTGTGTTTAAAGAATGTGAATGTGACGCATACTAGAATGCTCGCGCCGCCCACGAACGCGAGAGGCGGCGCCGATGTTCCGGCACCGCCCGGGAAGTAGTTCACGACTGGAACATCGACATGACTCGTACCCGCTTTTGGCGGCGCGGTTCCGATCGAGAGAGGCGGGCCCAACCCTTTCACTGAGCTACCCTGTGGGGCAGTAGGGTGCGGCGCGAAGCCGCCGCCCGATGTTTGCTGAATATTGGCCTGGCCTGATCGGCCCGAGAGCGCTACGCTCAGGAGTCACTAGCCATAGGCCCTAGCCCCAAGCCCTCATGTACAAGCTCACCGAAACGAATTGGATCTGGCGCGACGGCGAGTTCATTCGTTGGTCGGACGCACAGATTCATGTCCTTTCCCATTCCGTACAGTTCGGGTCCTCGGTGTTCGAGGGGATCCGTTGCTATAGCACCGCGCGCGGTCCGGCGATTTTCCGCCTCCAGGACCACCTGCAGCGGATGACGGATTCAGCGAAGATCTATCGTATGGAGCTCGCCTACTCGGTGGACGAGCTGGTAGCGGCGTGCTGCGAGCTCGTCGAGCGGAACGAGCTCGACTCGTGTTATCTGCGCCCGATGGTGATTCGCGGGTATGGGGCGGCGAGCATGGTCCCATTCGCCAGTCCGATCCACGTGTATCTCCCCTGTTGGCCGTGGGGGACGTACCTCGGCGAAGGTGCGCTCGAGAATGGCGTCGACGCGTGCGTGGCAAGCTGGAATCGCGTCGCGCCAAACACGATTCCGGCGATGGCGAAGATCGCCGGCAATTACCTCGGCGGTCAACTCATCAAGATGGAAGCGTTAGCGAAGGGCTTCGCGGAGGCGATCGCGTTAGGCACGGACGGCATGTTGAGCGAGGGATCGGGCCAGAATCTTTTCCTCGTTCGCAAAGGTGCGCTCCACACACCGCCGATCGATGGTACGTTGCTCCCAGGGATCACCCGGGAGACGGTGCTGTCGTTGGCCTCGGACGCCGGGATTCCGATTCGCGAGGAGCCGCTGCCACGGGAGATGCTGTACGTCGCCGACGAGGTATTCCTCTCGGGCACGGCGTCGGAGATCACGCCGATCCGCAGCGTCGACAAGATCACCGTCGGTGCGGGGAAGCCGGGCCCGGTGACGAAGGAGCTGCAGCGGCTGTTCATGGCGACGGTGCGCGGCGAAACGGAAGACCCGCACGGCTGGCTCACGTACGTGCGCGCTGAGCGCGCCGACGCGCGTTCGTTAGGCGGAAGGGCCTCGGCGAACCGGTGAGTTGCGGTTGACAGTTGTCGGTTGATCGGTCCTGACCGCCGACAACTACTTCGGCGCCGCGACCAGCGCGCCTTTTGCATCGAGCTTGAGCGTGGCCGCGGCGCTCGCGGGCGCCGGACTCATCTCGTCGGCTTCGATGCGGACCTTGTCGGGCGCGACGCGGGCGATGGTGATCCGCGCGCCGGCGTGCATCCCCTTGACCCCGAACTCCGCCAGCTTTTCCGGATCCTGGAGCAAGGCGGTGAAGCTCGCACCGAGACGCAACTCGTCATCGTCACGCGGTTGCAGCCTGGCCCCGACCTGCTCGGCGATCGCCTTGGCGGACACCGAGGCCGGTCCCCCCTGCTGCTTGGGGTCCTGTTGTGCACCGATTCTCGGCGTCGCGATGATTGTTAGGCACGCGACCAACGCGAGGACACGCGGGATCGGCATTCGAGTCATGGCTTCCTCCTGATGAAGGCCCCGATCGACGAATGCTCCAGAGATCATGCACGGCGAAAGCGAGTGGCGCTAGGTGGGGGCTAGGTCCTAGCTGCTAGGTGCTAGCTGCTAGGGTCGCTCCCACCTAACACCTAACACCTAACACCCAGCACTTAGCACCCAACACCTCCTTTAGCACCTCTTTTGCAAACCGATCGCCGCGTCGCTGTTGTGAGGTGTCGCATGCCGCGCGCGTTTGTCGTCGTCGTCGTCGTTGCCGCTCTCGCCGCGTGCAGCGAGAATCCCACCCAACCGAGAGCGTTCACGGTCCGGCCTGGCTTCGCCAGTGATCCAGAAGCGAGCGGACCGCCGCCGGCGCGCAGCTTTGGCGCTGACACCTACCGTACTGGAGTCTTCACGGGCGACGGCGTGACGTCCCCCGGACTCACGTGCGACAAGGCGGCGAGCAAATCGCGGGTGTGCAGCGGATTCCTGGCGAGTGGCGTGGACGGCACGCGACTGGACGTCACGCTTCAGGTGCCTCAGGGCGGTGGGCCGTTCCCGCTCGTCGTGCTGATGCACGGCTGGGCGGGTAGCAAGACCGGCTCGGGCGACGTCGCCGACGCGCTCGTGAGCGACGGCTTGGCGGTGCTGCGCTATTCAGCCCGCGGCTTCGGTGAATCCTGGGGACAAGCGAATCTCGCCGACATTCATGTCGAGATCGAGGATTTGCGCAGCCTCGTCGGCCAGCTCGTGGATCAGCACCAATTTCACCTGAATGCCGACGCCGTTGCGGTGACCGGAGCCTCTTACGGAGGAGGACATTCGTGGCTCGCGACGATGGCGCCGACGTTCACCAGTGCCGCCGGCACCGCGGTGCGCATTCGCACCATTGTGCCGATCGTACCGTGGACGGACCTCCTCTATTCGCTGCTGCCTAACGGGCGGCCGCGGAACTCGATTGACGGACCGGGAAGCGCGAAGTTGAGTTACATCAATGGGCTCTTCGCCTCCGGCCTGCGGCGGTCGGCGGCCCGCCCGTACCCGAACTACCCCGACTATTTGATCGCCTGGCAGAACTGGATCAACGCCGCGGAGCCTAACGCGGCCGATCCCGTGTATGGGCAGATCGTCGACGGGGTGGCCGGCGGACGATCGATCTGGTGGCAACAGTCGTTCTGGAGCAGTGTCGTCGCGAACCGAATTCCAGTTTTCCAGGTGCAGGGCTTCACTGACGATCTCTTTCCGTTGCCGGAAGCGGCGCGGATGATAAACGCGCTGCACACGGTGGATGCGACATATCCGATCACGCTTTACCTAGGCGACATCGGACATCCACGCGCGGCGAACAAGGTGGGCGAAGTCGATTACGTCGAGGGCCTCATTCGACAGTGGTTTGCCTACTATCTCAACGGACAGGGAAGCGAACCCGCGCACATCGTGTACGCGGCAATCACGCGTCCGGGCGGTGAAGCCTTCGACGCGTCGAACGTGATCACGGCGCCGACGATCGACGCGCTGGCGACGTCGCGCGTCTCGCACGCGTTCGACGCCAGCGCGGTGCTGGTGAATCCAGCGAGCGATCCGTTGGCGGGGTTTTTCTGGGATCCGTTCGTGATGACGGGCGCGGAGCAGCTTCAGCCGTACACGGGGACGCCGCCGGACCCGCCCGTCGTCGAGAGCTCGATGGCGGTGTACACGCTGGCGGCATCGACGCTGAATGGCGGCGCCGACGTGCTCGTTGCCGGGTGCCCGCTCGTTAGGCTTCACGCTTCCACGCTCGCGCCGCGCGTGCAGCTCGACGTCCGGATGTACGACGTCGCGCCGGATGGTAGTCGCCAGCTGATTACGCGCGGCACGTATACGGCGGACAATGGCGTCGCGCCGATCGGTGAGGCGGACCTAACGATCCCCACCTATGGCAATCTCTGGCGCCTGGCTGCCGACCATACGCTGCGGATAGAGCTGACGAATCTCGATAGTCCTTACATCACACCGAGCCGAGTCCCCTCTGCAACTACGGTCTCGAGCGTGGCTGTCGAGATACCAATTCGTTGACGATGCTGACCCTACGCTCCGGGCTCACTTCGCCGGCAAGTCACTATTGGAGATATCGCGCAGGATCTTGTAGCTCCCATCCGTCTGTTTCTTCCAGAGTACGAGATACTTGCCGACGTCGTGAGTCGGCTTGGCGGCCTTAGGCGTCGAGAACGTCAGATCATACGTCCCCGTTTCGACGGCATAATCGCCCGCGACGACAACGTCCTGTGCCTGCAGCTTGAACGTGGAAAGCTTCATGGCCGACGTCATGCCGGCGAAGTTCTTCGCGATCGCATCGTGGCCACGCGCGGCCGGCGCGTTCGAGCTCATGAACAGGGCGTCGTCCGTGTAGAAGCCCGCGAGCGCGGCCGTATCGCCCTTCAGGGCGGCGGCGCCGAAGCGCGCATCGGCGCTGTCGATCGACTGCCTAACGGCAGCGGCGTCGGGCGCCGCCGTGCCAGCGAGCGTCGCCGTAGCAGGCGCCGCCGTGTCCGTGCGGCGCGCATCCTTCGTGGTACACGCGGTTGCAGCGACGAGCGTGATTATGGCGAGAGAATGCGAACGCATGACGGCACCTCCGTGCGGTTGGTGCGGTGGATGGGGTAGGACCTCATATCATGCGCTCACGTCGTCGGCGCGGCAAGATCAGGGCGCGCGGGGTGCCGCCTCCCGCGCCGCCGTCGTCGTCGTGCGGCGCTCGTAGCGCACCTTACCGCCGAGGATCGTCAGATCCACCCGTGCCGACGGGATGTCGTCCTCTGGCGCGGTCATGATGTTCTTCGAAAGCACGACGATGTCCGCCAGCTTACCCGGTGTCAGCGAGCCCTTCTCCTTCTCTTCGAACGCCGCGTAAGCATTGTTTAGCGTATACGCACGAAGCCCTTCGTCGCGCGTTACCCGCTGCTCGGGAACGAAGACGACGCCCTCTCGTGTCTTCCGTGTGACGCTTCCATAAAAGCTCATGATCGGATCGACGTCCTCGACCGGGGTGTCCGTACCATTTGTCACGACAGCGCCCGCGTCTAGCAGCGACCGCCACGGGTAAGATGTTCGTCGAGCACGTTCTTCGCCCAACCGTTTGGCGACCCAGGGTCCGTCAGAGATCGTGTGAACGCCCTGCATCGACGCGATGACGCCCAGCGCCTTGAAGCGCGGCACGTCCAACGGATCTATGTGTTGGGCGTGCTCGATACGCCAGCGGAGATCATGCGCGTCGGCGTTGTCGCGGAAGATGCGCTGGTAGGTATCGAGTACCTCGCGGTTCGCCCGGTCCCCAATCGCGTGGAGATATCCGTCCAACTTCGCGTCGAGCGTGGAATCGGACTCGAAGCGTACCATGACATACAGGCGCACCGGCAACTTGCCTTCGCGGGCCAACTGCTTGAAGCCGTCGATCGTCGCGAAGCTCGAGCCGGCATCGTGAAAGCTCGTCACGCCCTTCGAGAGCGCGTCGTCACCGGCGAGCTGCACGATCTTTCGGAAGCGTGCTTCTTCCTCCTGCTTCGTTAGGTGCGGGAGTTTGGCGCGCGCCCGACCGATGAGCGACTGGGCGGACTCCTTGAGCAGTCCGGTCGGCTCACCGGAGGAGTCCTTCACGATCTCGCCGCCGGCGGGATTGGGCGTTTCGCGGCCGACGCCGGCGAGTCGCAGCGCCGCGCCATTCACGAACGACGCATGACCGCTCGCGTGCTCCAGCACGACCGGGTTGCGCGCGCTCACCGCATCCAGTGACGCGTGGAGCGGGACCCCTTCCACGTTAGGCGCGGGAGCGTGCGTCCACTTTTCCTGGTGCCAACCACGGCCTTCGATGAGCGTGCCCGGCTTGGCGGCGGCGGCCGCGTCGCGCACCTGGACGACGATGTCATCCCAGGTCCGCGCCTTGGTAAGATCGAGCACGAGCTTCGATTCGCCGAGTGCCGTGTAGTGGCCGTGACCGTCTATGAACCCTGGAATCGCGAGCCGTCCGCGAAGATCGATGACGCGCGTACGCGGGCCAACCCACCCCTGGATCTCGGCGTCGCTGCCAACGGCGGCAATGCGGTCGCCGCGCACGGCGACCGCCTGCGCGCGTGGATGCTGCGAGTCCACCGTAAAGAGGTCGCCGTGAAGGAGGACGAGATCAGCGCGACTCTGTTGCGCACTGGCCGTATTCGCGACGAAGGCCGCGCAAAGCGCGGCGAGGTGCAAGCGAAGCGTGGGCACGGGACTCCCTGCGTGGAGGATTGGTGACGAGGAATGATGCCGCCGGGTGTGGCGTCTTGCCAGTGATCGCCGCCTAGATTGCTTGCATGCATCGTCGCTCCCTAATCGCCGGTGTCGCGATCGCGCTCGCCGCATTCGGCTGCTCCGCCGCGGCAAAGCATCTCTTCACCGCCCCGACCGTGGCGTTTCGCGGCGTTGCGCTCGAGAGCATCAGTCCATTCGGCGGACGCGTGCGCGTGAATCTCCTCGTGCGCAACCCCAATCCATACAGCCTGTCGACGTCGGCGATGACGTACGAGCTATTCGTGCGCGATACCGTTGCGCTCGCGCGTGGCGCCGACACACTGCACCGCACCGTCGGCGGCCACGATTCGCTGGTGGTGGCGCTGCCCCTGGACGTGAGCTTGCGAGGTCTCTTGGTCGCCGGGAACGCGGTCGTCGGTTACGGAATGGTTCCCTATCGCCTCGTTGGCGACATCACTGCCGAGACGCCGATCGGGGCGCGCAAAATTCCATTCGATCAGAAGGGAGAATTCGCGCCGGTGCGTTGAGTGCGTCTCGCCGAGGCGCCGAGGACCCCGGCCTCTTGCTTCCGGCGCGCGACCTCGAGCGCGGTGATCGACGCGGTGAGCCACACTGCCCCGGCAGCCAACCCGCCAACGACGTCGCTGAAGAAGTGGAGGCCGAGGTAGAGCCGGCTGTAGCCGACCGCGATCGCCAGTGCCGCCGCGAGAGCAATCGCCAGGGCGTGCCACCAGCGCGAGCTCGTTAGGCGCACGACGAAGTAGGCGATCATGCCATAACCGACGAGGGCGGCGAGCACGTGACTGCTCGGGAAGCTGAACGAGGGCTCGGTCGCGTAAGGCACCTCGAATATCGGTCGCTCGCGGTGGATTGCATGCTTCAGCCCCCATGCCAGCAGCTCGCTGCCGGCGAGCGCCGCCAGCCAGCCGGCAAAGGCGAGCCATCCGTGGCGCGATGCATACCAAAGCGCGAAGCCGACGCCAAACACGGCTGCCGCCGATATGGTTCCAAGACGCGTCACCAGGATCCAGAACGCAATCCCGGCCGGCGTCGCGCCGCTGTGTAGTGCCTCGGCGAGGTCGAGGTCGAAGCGCACGATCGCCATCCTCGACAAGACGCTCTGCGCGATGGCGCCAAATATGAGTAACAGCACAAAGCTGATACCCAGTCCAAGCGTGAGATTGAGTCCGAGGTAGTCGGCCGCAGAGAAGCGCCGGAAGAGAATCGATTGCGCCCGCGGCGATCGATGCGCGAGCCATCGGACCGGTCCTGACATCAACACGCGATGCCACGCCGTGCCCTCGGCGCGCCACGTGGCGTCGGCGTCCTCGATCAGCCATCCGCCCGCTACAGCCACTGTCACCAATGCGGCGAGGCCGAAGCCGGCGACGAGCGCCGCGCGCACGAGCTGATGGTAGAATGCCCCGGCGTGATGTCCGAAGAAGTACCCGATGGCGCAGAAGGCCGTTGCCCAGATTGCCGCGCCGGCGAGGTTGTAAGCGGCAAAACGACGCGCGTCCATTCGGGAGACGCCGGCGACGAGCGAGATGAGCATACGTACAACAGGCACGAATCGGCCGAATAGAACGGCGCTCGCGCCATGGCGTTCGAAGAAGCGGTGGGCGCGGCCGAGCGCGCCGGCGCCGCCGTGAGCGCGTCGCATGATGAACGTCGACCCGCGGCGACCCAAGTAGAACGCCGCCGTCGTACCCGCCGCCGTAGAAAACGTGGCGACGAGGAAGACCAGAACGAGCGACAGGTGGCCGCGCGCGGCAAGCGCGGACGCCGTGACCACGGTGGTATCGGTAGGAAAGGGGATCGCGAGCCCTTCGCCGAAGAGAAAGAGCGCGATCAGCGCATAGCCGTAGTGGGCGACGAGCCCCACGAGATGTGCCGCCACGCGCCTAACGCGTCACCAGGGGCACGCCGTACGTGCTGAGTATGTGATCGATCTCCGGCTGACGCCGCGCGATCTCGGCGTCGAGCACGGCCGACCGCGTACTGTCGCGGCGCCGCACGCCGATGGCGATGTCGAACGCATACTGCATCACGCCGTCCTGCTGCGGCGTCACGGGGCGCAGGTCGAGGGGGACGCGCGATCGTCGCGCGAAGTAGCCAGCGAGCGGGCCCCACGCGACGGCGACGTCCACCTCTTTGCTCACCACGGCATCGATGAGCCGCGCCGGTGGATTCGGCTTGGAGTAGTCTCCATACAACGTGTAGCCGACGACGTTCGACGTGAGACCGCGGCGCGCCAACGAATGCGCCGCCGGCGAATTTGCATAGTCGTCGCCGATGAGATGCACGCCGACGCGCAGCGTGCGAAGCGCCGGATCGTCGAGCGACGAGATGTGAAGGCCACGGTCACGCCGCGTGACGAAGACGTAGGTCGAGCGGTAGTACGGACGCGTCGTCCGCACCATACCGTACCCCGTGGGAACACCGAGAATGACGTCGCAGCTTCCCGCATTGAGCGTGTTGCGAACGAATCCGCGGCGTTGCGCCCACCAGGTGTATTCGACGCGCGCGCCGAGATCACGCGCGATGAGCGCCGCGATGCGATTCTCGAAGCCCTCGCCGCGGTTGTTCGAGAAGGGAAGGTTGTTCGGATCGGCGCAGACGCGCAGGGCGTCGGCAGATCGACCGGTCCCTGACCGCGCCGCGAGAGCGCCCAGACAGGCGCCGGTGACAGCCAGCGCGATCGACCACTTCATACCAGACCTCGGAGCAGAATTATCGCGTCGAGC
>QHUV01000701.1 GCA_003222065.1 Gemmatimonadota bacterium
GATATGCATCGAGGGTAATCCGCGCCGACTGCCCACCGCGGAGCCGCGCGATGTATGCCTCGTTGACGTCGACTTCGACCTCGAGGCTCTTCAAGTCCGCCATGGTGACGACCGCGCCTCGCGTTAGGCCGCCGCCCACCGAGGGCGCGACCACTTCGCCGACCTCGGCCTCCTTGCGCAACACGGTGCCCGTGAACGGCGCGCGAATCTGCGTGTTCTCGAGATTCACGTGGGCGAAGCGGAGCGCCGCCTCGGCCGCCGTGACCCGTGCCGCCGCCGCTTTGACGCGGGCGTCCGCCGTCGCCAGACGCGTTTCGGCGGCGTCGACTTCCTGTTGCGACACGAGCTGCTTGTTTTGCGTCCGGATGTCGCGCAGCCGCGTCGCGTCGTGCTGCTGCTGGTCGCGATCGGCTTCCGCCTCGACCTGCTGCGCATGGCTTGTCGCGAGATTCGCCGTCGCTTCAGCAACCTGCGCTTCGTAGTCGCCGTTCTCGAGGCGGGCGATGACGTCACCGGTGCGGACGAACGAACCCTCGCTCACACCGAGGTAGGCGAGCCGGCCCGGCACCTTTGACGACACCGCGGCGCGTGTGCGGGCGACGACGTAGCCGTTCGCCGTCACGCTGGTCCCCGCGCCGCCCGCGCTACCTTTGCCACCCGGATCAGCAGTTGCCATTGCGACAATGGTCTGCACGGGCACGGCCGAGCGCTGGCGCAAGACGATGAGCACGACCGCTGTCGCGCCGAACACGATCAACGCAAAGATGGCGTTGCGCACGACGGCACGCCGCACGCCGGGCGGCGGTGAGTCCCGATCGATACGAAGCTTGCCGAGGTCGTGGAGGGGGGTGCTCATGCCCGCCAATGTAGGAGTCGGATGAGGGTCCGCTAGAGGGAGGGTTCCTATTGGCGCCTAACACCGCCTGTCATCCTTCGCTGCACTCAGGATGACAGGCGCCGGAACAGATCCCTCGTCGCTGTATGACAGGACTTCTGCACCGACCAATTTCCGCGCATAATCTCCTCACTCTCACGCGAGTCGACCATGAGGAGTTTCATCTTACTACTCATTCCATCCATCGTTCTCGCCCAGGCTCAGCCTACGCCCTCCAGCGTGAAGCCGGGTTGGCGCTGGAGTATGGACACGGTGCGGACCGTCGTGAACGCCGTCCGCGCCGGCCAATCACTGCAGCCTAACGAATGGCCGAACGGCGCACGCGTCGCCGTACTGTTGTCGTTCGATGTCGACAACGAGACCGTCGCGCTGCGTTTCGGCGATCCCAACCCGGGCTCGTTGTCGCAGGGACAGTATGGATCGCGCGAAGGTCTTGGTCGCGTTCTGAAGTTGCTCGATCGCTACAAAATACCGGCGACATTCTTCATTCCGTCCGTCAGCCTCGCGCTGGCGCCCGAGATGGCGAGCGCCATCAAGCAGAGCGGACGTCACGAGTTCGGCGTGCACGGCTGGATTCACGAGATGAATACCACGCTTCCCGATTCCGCCGAGCGCGCGCTCTTGACGAAAGCGATCGCCGAGCTGACGCAGATGACCGGCATGAAGCCAACCGGCTACCGGGCACCGAGCTGGAACATGAGTCCGAACACGTTAGGCATCCTGCGTGACCTCGGATTTCGTTATGAGAGCTCGCTCATGGCCGACGAGCGTCCATACGAGCTGCTGCAAGACGGCGCGCCCACGGGACTCGTCGAGATTCCCGTCGAGTGGATCCTCGACGACGCGCCGCTCTTCGATCCGCGCGGCAACAGCTACAGCCCGCCGCGCGACGTCGCGCGCGTCTGGATGGACGAATTCGATAAGGCGCTCGACGAAGGCACGATGTTCGTGCTGACGATGCACCCGCACATCTCCGGCCATCGCTCGCGGATCATCGCCTTGGAGCAACTCCTTGCCCACATCGAGTCCGCCGGCAAGGGCAAAGTCTGGTACGCGACGCACGGACAGGCGGCGGAATACGTTCGGCGGAATTCCAAGCTCGGCGAGCCTCGACCTCTTAGTGCAAGGCCCTAACGCGGGCTGCGATAAACGGCGGGAACCGCGTAAACGGCGGATACCGCGTAAACGGCGGATACCGCGTAAACAGCGGGAACCGCGTAAACAGCGGGAACCGCGTAAACAGCGGGGCGAAAAAGGAAAGCGGGCGCTGCGCGCCCGCCAACCGAATTCGTAACGCAATTCACGCGGTATCCGCAGTTCAGCGAATGTGGTCGCCGCTTCGATCGAGAGTGCGCTCGCCGAGGTGCGCGGTGTGGAACTCGCGATGATATACGTCCAGGATCACGCAGCCGTTAGGCCGCACCGCCCGCGCCATCTCGGCGAGCACGGCTTTATTGCCCGCAACGTCGAAGTGGCCGAAGCTCTGCCACATGCAGATCACCGCGTCGACTCCGCCAGTCGCCAGCGGGATGCGGCGCATGTCGGCACGAACGAAGGTGGCGGTCGTTCCGTGCGAGGCAGCATCTCGCAGCGCCGCGGCGTCCCGATCGAGACCGGTGACGCGAAAGCCGAATTCGGCGAGAGGGATGGCGTGCCGCCCCGGGCCGCAGCAGAGGTCGAGCACCCGGCTCCCCGCACCCGGCAGGACGCTGGACAGAAATGCCACTTCTCGCTCGACGACCGCCGCGTCGATCCGGCCGAGAAAGGTAGTAAACCAGCAACGCGTGTAGACGTTAGGCGTCGTCAACGACTCGACTCGAGACGGCGGCGCGCAATGAATGCCGCGAGGCCGGCGGCGACCAGCTTGAGGAGATCCGCGTACGCGTAAATGG
>QHUV01000118.1 GCA_003222065.1 Gemmatimonadota bacterium
GTGAAGCGTCGAGTCGTCGACATTGCCCAGCTGTGAGATAACGTTGCCTAACAAGCCAGTACTCTTCCACAGGGCGAGCGCGCGTGATGGGCGTCGCGCCTGCTCCATCGTCTTCTCGAGCTCTTGCTTCACTCTCTCCGCCGAGAGGCGTCCCATCTCGGGTGCGCTGCGTGTAACCGCGGAGAGGGTCATCTCCTCGATATCGAACTCGAATCGTGCCGCGAAGCGAATCGCGCGGAGCGCGCGCAAACGGTCCTCACGCATCCGCGCGTCGGCATCGCCTACGGCGCGGACGAGGTGGCGCGACAAATCAGCGCGTCCACCGAATGGATCGCGGAGCTCATCGCGCGACGGCGAGTACGCGATGGCGTTGATGGTGAAGTCGCGTCGCGCGAGGTCTTCGTCGAGCGACGCACCGAACTCGACCTCGGCGTGCCGGCCATCGGTCTTGATGTCGCGCCGGAATGTCGTCACCTCGTGCAGCGTCCCTTCGCGATCGAGCACTCCGACCGTCCCGAACTGAATGCCGACAGGAATCGTGCGCCGTTTGCCGAAGATCGCCCGCACCTGATCGGGTGTTGCCGAGGTCGCGAGGTCCCAATCCAGATGTGGATGACCAAGTATTGCGTCGCGCACCGCGCCGCCGACGCACCATGCCTCGTACCCTTCTTGCTCGAGCCGCTGGGCGATCTCGAGCACAGTTTCGGGTGGATTGAGGCGCGTCATCGCACAAGGCGGGCTGGTCTAGGTCATCTCGTCCGGGCGTGGACAGAATAACCCGACGAGTTGGGTGCGAGAAGCACGATTCGGGGTGCAATGAGCACCCCTGTCATGCGATATTTGCTTACGCATGCAGCGAAATGATGCCGCCGAGTCCGGTTGTCGCAGGAGGTTGGTTTTGAGGGAGTTGGAAAAGCTGTTGGAACAGTCGCGCGCCGACGAGGATTTCAAGGCCGCTGTGCGCGCGTACTATGAGCGTGGCGAGGCGTCGGGTATTCGCGTCGACTCGTACATACCGCCAGTCAAAGTTCAGCGACTTCTGAAGTACGTGCTTGCGACCGAGGCCGAACTTCCCATTCAAGGTTTGGCGGTCACGGGCTCGTCCGGCTGTTCAGACTTCGTCGGCACCGTAGAGGCGAAGACGCACAGCGCAACTCACGTCTTCGAGTTTGGATGGTGCTGCCGTTGGCGTGCGGAGCAAGAGGGGTATACGGACTACTTCGGGTACCCCGATCAGATCCGCGCTGCCCAGGAGTTCGATTGGCAGTGCTTCCACACCTGGCGACGGCGCTGAAATAGGGCACCTAGGGGCTGGGGTCTGCTCTGGTCAAAAAGCGTCACGGATTTCCCGGATTCAAAACAGATTCCACGGGTTTGGTGGCCGTCACAAAGAGCATCGTCCGGGCGCGTGGAGCACGGCGGCGTAGGCGCGCTGAGGAGGATCCGGGAGATCGGTTTTCAGATCCGTGGAATCCGTGATGAGCTGTTATCGCCCTTTCGTCCGCGTCGACGCCTTAACAGCGCTGCTGCAGAGAGGGAATGCGGTGGCTATTCCTCGAACAGCTGGCGAATACCATCCCGCGTCATACCGCAGCCCAGAGCCAGCATGAGGTCGATGCGCGCCTGCTGAGGGCGGCGGCTGCCGGCGAGGATAGCCCCGCGATCATGAAGCCGGCGTGCACCACCGGGATACCCATACGTTCGACCGACACGGCCGCGCTGCACTCGTGAGGCAAGAACGACCGGCTTCTCGTCGGCGTGCCAGCGCTCGATTCCGTCGATCATTGCCGGCGGCACGTTCCCCCGCCCCATTCCGGCGATGACGACGCCACGTGCTTCGACGCGTGAGGCATCGAGAAGCCGGGAGTCGGCACCCGCCCACGTATAGATGATATCGACCGGCCCACCGAGCGCTCGCGGTATCAGAGGGGGAGGCAGCTCTGGAAGCGCGCGCCGAAAGATGACGTGGCCATCGTCGACGATGCCTAACGGGCCGAGCCCCGGACTCTCGAACGCGTCGACGGTGTACGTGTGCGTCTTCGTCACGTCCAGCGCCGAGAAGACGCGGTCGCACATCGTCACGAGCACGCCGTAGCCGTGCGCTTCCTCGCTCGCGGCGACGCGCACCGCCGCTCCCAAATTGGCGGGGCCGTCCCAACTCAGGTCGCTCGACGTGCGCATGGCTCCCGTGAAGACGATCGGCTTCGTCGTCGGCAGCGATCGAGCGATCAAATACGCGGACTCCTCCAGCGAATCGGTGCCATGCGTCACAACGATCCCCTGCACCTCCGATCGCGCGAGCTGCTCGGCGAGCACACTCCGCAGCGCCCACATACGCTCCGTGGTCATGTGTGGACCGGGATGCGTTCCCCAGTCGACAATCTCGATGTCGGCGATCTGGGCGATGGCGGGAGCAAGGGCAAGGATGTCGCGGCCCGACAACGATGGAATGGCGCCGCCGCTCGTTGGGTCATGGCGCATCGAGATCGTTCCGCCGGTGAAGAGGAGAACGATCATCCGGCGAGCACACTGCCCCCGTTTACGTTGAGGATCTCGCCGGTGATGTGTCGTCCGAGCTCGGAGCAAAGAAAGATGATCGGACCGGCGATGTCGCGCGGATGCGCCACTCGGCCGAGTGGAATGGACGCGGCAATGCGATCGCGTCCGCCGTCGGCGAAGGCCCCAGCGCACATCTCGGTGTCGACCCACCCCGGTGCGACGCTGTTGACGGTGATGCCGCGCTTTGCCAACTCGACGCAGAGCGACTTCACGTAAGAGATCATCGCCCCCTTCGATGCCGCGTAATCGGCGTGGTAGGCCTCGCCGCGCTGTCCGGCCGTGCTGGAGACGAGGACGATGCGTCCGCCGTCGTTCATCACGCGCGAGGCGGCGCGCGTTGTGAAGAACATCGAATCGACATTCTCGAGCATCGTGCGTCGCCAACGGCTGTCATCCATGTCGGCGACGGGGACGTCATCGGCGGGCCAGATTCCGGCGTTCCCGACGAAGAAGTCCAAACCTCCCAGATCGGCAACGGTGCTCCGCAACAGGCTCTCGGATCCTTCGCGAGAGCCGATATCATGAGCATATGCGAACGCGCGGACGCCGAAGCCACGCGCTTGGTTGGTGATCTGCGCGGCGTCTTCCTTCCGCGAGCGATACCCGATCGCGACGTCGGCACCGCACTCGGCGAATAGCAGCGCCGTCGCGGCGCCGATACCGCGCGACCCGCCGGTGACGAGCGCGCGCTTGCCACGAAGTGAAATCACAGCGTGCGCTCCACGAGATCGCAGATGATGTGCTCGATGCACAGATGCAGCTCCTGGGCTCGATCGGTGCGATCCGTCGGAATGATCACCGAGTGGTCGGCAAGCTCGCGGAGCGGCCCGCCATCGCGGGCGCTGAACGCCAGCACGGGGACGCCCCGATCGCGCGCCGCTTCGGCCGCGCGCAATACGTTGGGCGACGCGCCGCTTGTTGAGTGAATTATCAACAGATCCCCCGCCTTCGCGAGCGCCTCGATTTGTCGCGCGAAAATGTGCTCGAAGCCAAAATCGTTTCCGGCCGCGGTCAGCAAGGAAGTATCCGTTGTCAGGGCAATGGCAGGATACGGCCGTCGCTGGCGCATGTAGCGCACGACGTATTCCGTTGCAAGATGCTGAGCGTCCGCGGCGCTGCCCCCATTACCACAGAAGAAGAGCGTGCCACCACCCCGCACCGTATCCTCGACCAGACCGAGTGCGACGTCGAGCTGCGGTCCGAGCTCTCGAGCGACGCGGTCGGCGAGCGCAGAGAGATCGCGCAATGCCTCAGTGAAACGCGAGCCGGGCGAAGGCGGCAACGTAGTCGAGACCAAGGGTGACGAGGAAGCGCGGCCTGGAACTCACCAAGTTACGATCATCGGCTCCCGAGAAGCAGCTCCTTCAGGCGATCGAACATGCCGCGCCGGCGTTCGATCGGGGGAACCGGTTCGAGGGGCTCATCCGCGAGCAAGTGGCCGGCGTTGCGGCGCGTGAGCAGATCGGCGGTGTCCTCGGCGCCGAGCTCGATGAGCCATTGGCGGGCCGGCAGCAGTGCGCGCCGATCGCCATGCGTGTCGCTCGCCAGCAGGTCGACAAGCCCGCGCTCTAGGAGTGACATCGCGAGCGCTCCTTGCGCTCCGCTCGCGAACACGCCGGCGACGTCCACTTGAATCGCCGCCCCAACGCGCCGCCACTCCTCGAGGTGCGCCACCGTACAACCCCAGTAACGTTCGGGGTGTGCAAGCACGGGCACAACACCGCTCATGCGGAGCCGAAAGAGCTCCTCGGCGGCGTTAGGCGGAATCATCATGCGCGGAAATTCGACAAGGATGGATCTGGAACCACCGAGCGAGAGCCGCTTGTCGCGGAGATCCACGCCCGGAGTGTCGAGCATGATCTCCCAGCCCAGCCGGAGCTCCGGGCTCACGGGAGCGCGCGCGCGCAGCGCGGCCAGGATCTCGACGTGGCGCTCGTACGGGGCGTGATTCGCGCGCGACGCATCGAGATGCGGCGTGCACACGACGATCTGGACCCCGTCCTGCGCGAAGCGCTCGAGGACCGGAATCGAGACGTCCGGCGAGGGCGATCCGTCGTCCACCCCGGGCAATAAGTGTGTGTGAACGTCGATCATTCACGCGTCCGGGCCGTCCGCCTCGCCCGAGCTCAGTCCCGCCAGGCGTGTCATCACCGTCGCGGCAAATTCGTCGAGATCGGACGCCGACGTCGCCGCCGCTTCAAACGCGTACGTTACAAGCGCGTCCGCGACGAGCAGCTCACTGGCGCGCTCGCGACCGAGGCTGTCCTCGCGCAAGAGGGCTCCGAGCAGGGCCACTGCCGCGTCGAGACATGCCGTTGGCGCAGCGTGAGCGCCCAGTGCAGCGCGTTCGCCTAACGCGTCGATGACGCCGGCCAACATCGCCGGTGGCGGTGGCGGCGTTCGCGACCGCAGCCAAGCGCCGACCGTCATTGGCCGTCGGCGAGGGCCGCACCCACGAGCTCGAGCCCGCGTTGCGCGGCCTCCTCGAAGCGATCGGCGTCGGGCAGACCCGCTTGCGCCATGTGAGCTTTACCGCCGCCGCGACCTCCAGCCGCCGCCGCGATGTCCTTGACCAAGATGTCGGCGCGAATGCCACGTTCGCGGAGATCGTCGCTGACGATGACGATCAGACCGCCCTTGCCGTCGGGAAACTTGCTTCCGACCACGGCGACGCCGCTGCCGATGCGCTCACGAAGCGCGTCGCCGAACACCTGCAAGTCGCGCACGTCGCTCGCCCGCACCGTTCCCGACACGTAGCGCACACCATTCCGTCCGACGGACACAGACTTCTCGAGCAACGACTGCAGTTGATCGCCCCCGCCGCGCATCGATTCCTCGATTCGGCGCTCCAATACGCGCCGCTCCTCGAGGAGCTGGTTGACGCGTCGCTCCAGTTGTTCCGCGGGCACGCGCAACGCGTCGGCGACGCGACGCAGCTGTCGCTCTTCGCTGCGGACGAAATCATACGCCCCCGGTCCCGTCACGGCCTCGATGCGCCGAACGCCGGCGGCCACGCCCGTCTCGCTCACGATCTTGAAGAAGCCGATCTGCGCCGTGTTGCGGACGTGCGTGCCACCACAGAGCTCCATCGAGAAGCCGGGAATCCTCACGACCCGTACGACGTCGCCGTACTTCTCACCGAAGAGCGCCATCGCGCCCGCGTCGCGTGCCTCCTGATACGCCATCTCGTCGGTGGTGACCGGAATGGCGCGCCACACCTCGCGATTCACGATCTCTTCGATTTCATGGAGCCGCTCCGGCTTCACCGGTCCATGATGAGTAAAGTCAAAACGGAGTCGCTCGGGCGCGACGAGCGAGCCGGCTTGGTGGACGGCCTCCCCCAAGACGTGTCGCAAGGCGGCGTGGAGCAAATGCGTCGCCGTGTGATTGCGCTC
>QHUV01000119.1 GCA_003222065.1 Gemmatimonadota bacterium
TTTCCGATCAAGTTTCAGACGCGCGTCGACGGCCAGGGGCTGACATTCGCCATTCTTCTCGGTTTGGCCTCTGGACTCATCTTCGGATTGATCCCGGCCGTCCAGCTCGCGCGCGTCGATCCGCAGATCGCCCTGCGCGCCGGTATTCAGTCCGCGGGCCGTAGCCGAACGCGCAATGTTCTCATGGGAACGCAGGTCGCGCTGGCGCTGATCGTCCTCACGGCGGCTGGACTGTTCCTGCGGAGCTTTCGTGAGACGCGGGAAGCGGATCCCGGCTTCCGCCGCGACGGCGTGCTCCTCGCCGCGTACGACTTGACGGCCGGGAATCCCGACGCGTCGCAGTCGCGCGTCTTCGCCGCGTCGCTCATCGCCCGCCTCGCCGCGCTGCCTAACGTCGAAGCCGCGGCGATCGCGACCTCCGTGCCCCTCGACATTCACGGCTTGCCTCTGCGGTCGTTCACCGTCGAAGGGCGCGCCCGCGCCGACGCGGCGAAGGATCAAGCATTGAGCAATGTCGTAACGCCAGGGTATTTCCGGACGATGGGGATTCCACTCCGCGACGGTCACGACTTCGCGGCGCTCAATGATGCCGCCGCGCCTCCTGAGGTCGTCGTCAACGAGGCGTTTGTAGAGCGATACCTCACCGGTGTGCAGCCAATCGGTCGCCGTATCGAATCCCGCGACCGAACCTACACGATCGTCGGTGTCGCGCGAACGTCACTCTACGACTCGTTTGGCGAACAGCCGACGCCGGCGTTGTACTTCTCCTATCGCGACCGCCCGGCACCCATGGGCGAGATTCATGTGCGCGCCGGTCGAGGCGTCGAGCTCCTCGCTCCCGATCTGCGGCGCGCCGTCCGCGAGCTCGATCCGAAGCTCGTGCTGTACGATGTCCGTACGCTGGATGAGCATATCGAGAAGAATCTCTTTCTGCGACGCATTCCGGCGCGGATGTTCGCTGTGCTCGGGCCGCTCCTCCTCATTCTGGCGGCGATCGGCATCTACGCCGTCGTCTCCTACTCGATCTCTCGCCGCACGGTGGAGATTGGCGTCCGACACGCGCTCGGCGCGCCGGCGACTCGCATCGTCATCGAGATCATCAGTGACACGATGCGTGCGATCGGGTGGGGAGCGCTCATTGGATGGTTGCTCGCGCTCCTCGTCGAGATGCACGTCGCGCGCGGCGTGCTCTCGCTGCCAATCGTGATCGGCGTGCCCGCTCTGCTCTTCGCCGTGGCAACGATCGCCTGCTGGATTCCAGCACGCCGCGCCGCCGCCGCGGATCCGGTGGTGGCTTTGCGTAACGATTGAAGGCCATGTGCTACGTGCTACCCAACACCCAACACCCAACACCCAGCACCCAACACCTAACACCTACCCGACAGCTCTACTATTCGGCCCGCAACGTGATCGCCGGATCGACCCGCGCCGCTCGCCACGCTGGCAGCCAGCAGGCGAGAACCGACACACTCGCTAACAGCATGATCACGCCGACGTACGTCACGGGATCGAGCCGCGAGACGTCGAAGAGCAACGTCAGGAGCGCTCGCGTCGCACCGATAGCGCCCACCAGGCCGATCAACACGCCGAGCAGCGTCAGCGACAGCCCCTGACGAAGCACGAGCGCGAGGATGCTGCCGCGGGTCGCGCCTAACGCGGACCGGACGCCGATCTCTCGCATCCGCTCGCTCACACTGCCGGACAATACGCCATAGATGCCAATCGCCGCCAGCACGAGCGCCGCGAGCGCGAACGTTTCGATCACGACGAGAGCGAAGCGTCGCTGCGATGCCGTCGTCGCGATAAGGCCATCCATGGTGATGATGCGCTGAATCGGCTGATTCTTGTCGACCGACCAGATTGCCCTCTTGATGCTCGGCACCAACGCCGCCGGATCTCCGCTCGTACGCACAACGAGCGACTGCACGTTGTCCACCCACCACCACTGGCCCATCGCGACGTAAAAAGCATCGCTCTGGCTGAGCGCGAGCGACTCCTGCTTGACGTCGCCGACAACGCCGACGACGACGTCCCAAGGCCGGGTGTCGCTGCCGGTCTCGGGACCGAACTTTACCCGTTGGCCGACGGGATTCTGATTGCCAAACTTTCGCCGCGCGAGGGACTCACTGATGACCACAGCCTCGGGCCCTCCCGGCAGATCCGTGGCGTCCAGCAACCGACCGCGATGCAGCGGGATACCCATCGTTTCGAAGTAGCCCGGAGTGACGGCGTAGCGAAGCGCGCTTCCATCTTCGCCCGGCTTGACGCTCGGCGTCGACTCGAACGCGTATCCGTAGCCGTCGATATCGTCGCTGAGCGGGAGCTGACTCGTGAATGCGGCCGCGGTGACGCCCGGCACCTGACGCACGGCGTCGAGCGCCTGCAGATAGAAAAGCCGGCGAGCGGTGTCGGAACTGTACGCCAGCCCCGGTTCAATGACCTGCATCGTCAATAGTCGCGATGGCCTGAAGCCCGGCGTGACCGCGAAGAGACGTTCGAGACTTCTCATCAGCAATCCGGCGCTCACCAGGAGCATTAGCGCAAGCGCTACTTCGGCGACGACTAGTGCTCTGCGTGCCGCGGCGCGCCCGCCAGCGCTCCGTCGCGAGCTTTGTTGCAGTGCATCGCGAAATCCGGCGCGGGTCGCGCCCAAGGCGGGCACGAGACCGACAACGAGCCCGATGATCGTCGTCGCCGCGAGCGCGAAGGCGAACACCGGTGCATTGAGCTCGATCGCGTCGGCGCGCGGCAAACCGGGTGGGCTCAATGCGACCAAGGCGCGCACGCCGATCTGCGCCACGCCGAGTCCGAGCACACCGCCAATGGCCGCCACCACCAAACTCTCGGTGAGCAACTGCCGCAACAGGCGCGACCCACCGGCGCCGAGGGCAATACGCATGGCGAATTCACCGCGTCGCTGGGCCCCACGTGCAAGCATCAGATTCGTGACGTTGACGCAGGCAATCGCCAGGAGCAGTAGCACGGCGCCAACGATCGCGAGGAGCGCCGGCTTCACGTCTCCGGTCACTTCCTCGTGCAGAGAGCGCACCAGCATGCCTCCCTTCATGTCCGCCCACGGCGCCCGCGCGAATTGCGGCACCGGGGCGCGTCCGATAGTCGCCAGCTCGCGCGTCGCGCGCTCGACGGTTTCGCCCGCGTCGAGTCGCCCAATGACCTGATAGTGGTGACCCCACTCCCGCGAGTTGAAGGGCGCCTGTGTGCGATCCTGTAGCGGAGCCCAGATGTCGACCGATGGCAAGGCGACGTTGGCGAAACGCGGCGGCATCACCCCAATTACGAGATACTCATTGTCGTTGAGCATCACCCGTCGGCCGACGAGCGACCGATCTCCGCCAAATCGGCGCTGCAGCAGGCGATCGCTGATGATCGCGACGTTAGGCCCTCCGGCACGCTCCTCGTCGTCGTCGAAGTCGCGTCCCACGGCGGGAGGAACGCCGAGTGTGTGGAAATAGCCCGCGCTCACTCGCTGGCCGGACAGACGCTCCGGCTCACTGGTCCCGGTGATCGACGGTTGCCAGCGATCCCCCGCCGCCAGCGCCCGAAAGGACCGGCTCCGCGCCCTCAACTCCGTGAACGTCCCGAACGTCGGCGCGACTGGTGATCCATCGCCCGCACGGTCGTTGATGACGACCAGGCGATCGGCGTGCGGATATGGTAGTGACTCGAGCAGAATCGGATTGACAGCGCTGAAGATCGCCGTCGTCGCGCCGATACCAAGCGCCAACGTCAGAATGCTCATCACGCTCGAGCCCAAATGGGTACGCAGCTGCCGGCCTGCGTAGCGCACGTCCGCTGCGATCGCTTCGACGACATTCTCCCATCCGAACGCGCGGACCTGTTCCCGCGCGACCGTTGCGTTACCGATTTCCAGCTGCGCGGCGCGGCGCGCCGCCTCGGCAGACAATCCACGCCTGACGTGGGCCGCGGTCGCCAGCTCCAGGTAATGCGCGATTTCGTCCGCTGTGTCTTGATCGGCTGCTTCGCGGTGCGTCAATGCGTGAAACCCCCGGCTCAGGGTCCGCCAGATCGACATTGCCTCAACCCTCCACGCTGAGAAGACGCGCAACGGCAGCGGCGCGGCGCTTCCAATCGGCCGTCTCGACCTCGAGCTGCTTTCGTCCGGCGCGGGTGAGCGCATAGTACTTCGCGCGCCGTGAATTCTCGGACGTGCGCCACTCGGCGTCGAGCAAGCCGGCGCGTTCGAGACGTTGCAGCGCCACGAGCAGCGACCCGGGATTGACCTTGAAGACGCCGCGCGAGACCTGCTCGACCCGGCGCGTAATACCGAATCCGTGCATCGGCTGGAGGCTCAGCGTCTTGAGGATGAGCATGTCCAGCGTGCCCTGGATGACGTCCCTGTTCGGCTCGTCCACGTTCCGCTCCGATGTCGACGCCGGAGCATAGCCTCATGTCATCTTGATTGTCAAGATGTGACGGTCAGGAGGACACGGCCGCCGCTCGCCGAGCCTTGCGCGAACGAGCAGAGCGGATCGTCAGCGTGCGATCTCGCTGAAGCGTTACCACGCCACGGGGCGCCGTTTCAGGGCCGATGCCTCTCGCGAGGGAGGGAGGCGGCCATCCTTGTCCCGCCGAGAGTCGCCGCGCGAGCGTCGGAACCCATGCCGGCGGCTCCCCCAAGGCGTCGCGCAGCAGAACGAACAGATATCGCACCAGTCCTCGCGACGGAGACGAACTATCGGGAACGTAATCACTCGCGAATGCCGCGAAATATCGCGCGCCGTCGTGGCTCTTAGCACTGCTCTTGCAACTACCCCCGCGTCTCGTTTTTATCCTCTCGCGGAGCCGCTCCCCTGCCGCCGCCGACCGCTAACGAGCCGTCCATTCAGGCCATCGCTGAACGCATTCGGGCCGTCGTTTCCCGCCAGCCGGGCCACAACGTGGATATCGTCGCCCAGACGCTCGCGCTTCCCGCCCACGCGTTACGCCGCTTGCTCGATGCTGGCGTACGCACCATCGACGCCACGTTCCTGATCGACGTCGTCGCGGCCTTGGTGCACGAGGCGGGTGTAGATCCCCACTGGCTGCTGACGGGACATTGCGACCCGTCGATGCATCGACACGCTCTGTTGCTTGGCGAAGATCGCAGCCCGGGCGGGGCCGAGGCGATTCGTGCCTTCGTCCAAGGCCAGTATCAGCAGCTGCGCAATGGCGCGACACTCCTGTCGCTTCCGCCTAACGTTCGCAGCTGATGACATCTTGGTCGACGCCGCGCCGTCCATCGCTCGTTAGGCCCGCAGCGCGTCTCCCCGTTAGGCAATCGCCGCGGCGTAACACTCGTCGCAGTAGG
>QHUV01000120.1 GCA_003222065.1 Gemmatimonadota bacterium
GCGCGCGCTTCACGAGCGCGTCAACGCGCGTGAGAAGATCTTTGCGGGCTTGGAGCTGATCCTGGATCGGACTCTCACTGTCCTTCTTGCGCTTGGGCGCTGGGAGCTCGCGAACGCGAGTGATTTGGCTATCGATCTGCGAGATGAACTTGTCGGCATCGAGCACGACCGTCATCAGCGAGTCTTTCTCCGCAGCGAGCTGGTTGGTGAGCTTCAATTGCTCAGCGGTATGAACGCTGTCGGCACGCACGGCTTCGTGCGACATTTTGCACGCCGATGCGACGGCGAGAATTGCGAACACGGCAAACGAACGCGGCTGAATCATTGTTGTAGTTGTTGGAAGAGCGGCAATTTTACGACGCAAATGGCGAACGTTCTGTGACGATGAGCACCATCAGCAAGCGCCGCCTACCACGACGGCGTACGCCGGCATCGGTCGCGTTCGCTTTTTGATTATATCGTCCTTCTCTTGAGCTCGGTTCGCTTAGGTTGCGGCGGCGACAAGACTTTCACATGCTCTCATTTATTCTTCTGCTCACCGCCATGCTGCTGCCTGTCATCATCACCCTGGCGGCCGACGCGCGCCTGCGACGCTGATGTACGTTGGCCACATCGGCATTGCGCTCGGCGTGAAGGGATGGAAACGACCGATACCACTTTCAGCGCTGGTCATAGCGGCCCAGGGTCCCGATTGGATCGACACGGTGGCATCCGCCTTTCACATCCGTAGCGATCATGCCGCCATGTGGTCGCACTCCCTTCCGTCGGCATTTGTCGTTGCCCTGGTGGTGGGCGTGATGGCATTTGTCGGCTGGCGGTCGTTCGCGACTGCGTCGACGTTTTTCGCAACGTATCTGTCGCACTTGCCAGCCGACTATATCACCGGGCGAAAGCCACTCGTGCCGGGAGCGCCGCTCCTTGGTCTTGGGCTCTATGATCGTCCGCGGTGGGATTTCGCCGTGGAACTGATCGTCATCCTTGTCGGATGGTTGCTCTGGCGGACGTCGTTGCTCAGGGAAAGACGCAATCGCCCGGCGGCCTGGATGCTGCTCGCCGGGCTGATCGCAATTCAAGCCGCCGCTGACTTCGCGCTCAGCATTCGAAACGCGAACGTCAGAATTTTCTAATCAGCCGTCAGCGCTCGATCAGGTCCTTGAGGAATTCCTTGACGCGCGGGTCTTCCGAGCGAGACAACTGAGCAATGGTGCGGCGGCGGATAGCCGGATTCTCATCATTCTTGGCGATCGAGAGCAGCTTGTCGACGGCGTGCCTGTCGCCACTCTGGACGTAGAAGCTGATGAGTGCGTCCTTCATCTGTGGATCGGTAGTCGTGTCGTAGAGCCTCACGAGGTCCGCGATCGGTACGCCGGCGCGCGAGGCGTAGGACAAGGCGCGGCGACGCATCGCGATCGGGGCGTTTTCATCACGCGCGATGCCGAGGAGCCAGCGCGTGTTCTCAGTGCCGCCGATCTCGGCGAGCGCGGACAACACTGCGTCGCGGGAGTGCTCGCCGGTGAGCTTCGGGTACACCTGACGCAGCAAATCGGCATCGCGGCCAGTGGCGTATTCTGTGCCGAGTCCGCGAATGGCCGTGTACAAGACATCGTCGGCGACGTCCGTGCGCTGGACGACATTGCGCAGGAAATCCCGAGCGCGCGGGTCGCCAGAGCGCGCGAGAGCGCTCAAGGACTCCTTCGAGAGCCAGGTGCGATCGCCGGACAGGTTGGCGCGCGCGAGCTCGATGAGGGGAGGAATGCCCGCGCCATGATCGAGGCGGGACAGCACACCTAACGCTGAGCGGCGAACTTCCATGTTGTCACTCTCGTCGCGGGCGATCTGGAGCAACGCGTCGGTCACCGTACTCGGCACGACACCCTGCGCGCCGGCCGACTGGCCCAACCATGAGAGTGCCGACCGCCGCGTCTCCCGCGGCCGCGACATGTCGCGTCCGATCTCGAGTAACTGCCTGCTCGTACGCACGTCATCGGCAAGCATGGCGGGCATGATCGCTTCGCGGCCGACTCGGCCTTCCGCCTCACGAGCGAGCGAAAAGAGGTAGTCGACGGCATCCTGCGCATCGACGGTCCCGAGGTCTGCCGTTCCCTGATCTACGCCTGGCGGTCCGACGTAGGTCTGTAGCGAGATCACGCTGCGGTCGGCGCGATCGAGAACGACACGCACCGGGCCGGCGATGCACGGATCCATGCGGCGGGTATCATCGACGGATCCGACCCACGAACCGGAGAAGCTATTTGGTCCGGTCTGAATGTACGTGCGTCCGTTGCCGCAGACGCCGGGTCGCGCGGCGAAACTGAACTGCACGCGGCCCTCTGGCGCGGACGCCACGCGCCGCGCGAGAGATTGGCCGCGCACTGGCGACGCGACAGCGACAACAATCAGCACGAGCGAGCAGCTCGCGCCGCGGAAGTTGCGACGGTTCGTCATTTTTCGATCAACTCCATGAGCAGCTTGGTGGCACGCGGATCGTTCTTGCGAGAGAGATAGTTGATCGCCAGGCGGCGCATCTCGAGATCGGTGCTGTTCTTGGCAATGTCGATCAGCTTATCGGTAGCTTCCGGCTCTTTGCGGCTGGCGAGCGCGGAGATGAGCTGCTCGCGCATCGAACGCGAATCCGCGGCGTCGTACATCCTGTCGAGATCGGCAATCGGAACATCGGAGCGGCTGAGACGCTGCAATGCCGCCGAGCGCAGCTGGGACGACTCACTCGTGTTCTTCACGAGTCCCGCCAACCAGTCTTGATTGTCTTTCCCGCCGATTCGCGCGACGGCAGCGATGACCGCCATCTTCATCCGCTCGCTGTCGGCTCTGTTGTAGAGCGAACGCACGAAGGCGGCGTCGTCAGGCGTGCTCCGTTCCTTGGTGTACGCTTCGAGCACCTGAATGCGAAGCATCTCTGACGCGTCCCTCCGCTCGAGCAGACCGCGGAGGCTCGTGCGAGCGCGCGGACTCTCGGATGACATGAGGGCGCGCACGGCGGTGCGCTGGATTCGCTCGTCGTCCGAGGTGCGCAGGACATCCTCGAGCGCGCTCAATCCCGCGTCACCGGCCATTCTGGGGAGATAGGAAATCGCTTCGGCGCGCACGTTGACGCTCGGATCGTTTTTGGCAGCGGAAACGACGGCCTGACGAGCGGCCGCCTTCACCGTGATCTCGGCGTCCGAATCACCGCGCATCGCGAGCGCGCCGCGAATCCGTGTGAGCAGACCATTCACGTCCGTATCGTCGCGCGAGCCGTTCGATGCGGCTGCGTAGCGACCGGATAGCGCCTGTAGCGCTCGATCCGCGGCCCTCAACTCCTCGGTCGTGCCGATGCGATAGCGCGAGAACGCTTCGTAGTAAGTACTCACGTACGCGTAGGCCGAGTTCGGAAACCGTTGCGTAAGGTCATTGAAGAGTTGGGCGGCGCGGCGATAATCGCCGCGGTTGAGTGCCTCACGAGCGACGCGATAGAGCGAATCGGCGGGGTCGTGCGCCGCCCACGGCGCCGGCGGCCGGCGGTTCAAGAAGGCGCCGTCGAGCGCTTCCGGCACCCTGGTCTCGTTCGTCTCGACGTACGAGCTGGCCGCGGGAACGGGTGGCAGCGGAGGCAGGGGCGCG
>QHUV01000121.1 GCA_003222065.1 Gemmatimonadota bacterium
GTGTCGGCCAATCGACAACGAGACGCGGCCGATACCGACGCCGACGATAAGCGCCGCGGCGACGCGCACCCACTGTGCATATCGCGGCGCGCGCCGCGCGGCCGGGAATGCCTGCGCCTCGATCGCATCCCACATCTCGCCGAGGGGCATGTCTTGCTCCTCGGGCGGGCGGTTGTACGTGCGCGCCGCGTCCTGCAGCAGCTCATCAAAGTGATCGTGCGTGTTGTCCGTCATGACTCATACTCCTTCGCAAAATCGGCGAGCGTGGTGCGGAGCTGGGCACGCGCCGCCGACAATCGGCTCTTGCAGGTGCCTTCGGCGACGCCGAGCACGCCGGCAATCTCCGTGTGGGTGTAGCCCTCCAGGTCATGCATGATCAGGGTCGTTCGATAGATCTCCGGCAACGCATCGATGGCCTTGGCCAGGCGCTCACGAAGGTCGGGGTCGATGTGCCGTACCTCGCTGTTGACTGGATGCAAGGAGTCCAAGTCGTTGAGGTCGGTCTCGCGCTCGCGGAGGCGGCGCACTTTGCGCATGGCATTGGCGACGACGGTGACGGTGATGCGGTGAATCCAGGTGGAGAAGGCGGCATCGCCGCGGAAGTCGGCGAGCCGGTGGAATGCGCGAACGAACGTGTCCTGCGTAAACTCTCGTGCAAGTTCCGCGTCGCCCGTTAGGCGATAGGCGAGCCTGAAGACGCGGGGGGCGTGCGCGTCGTACAGCTCGCGCCCGGCAAGCCGGTCTCCGGCGAGGACCCGGGCGATGAGCTCGGGTTCGTTCACCTGTGGGGTCGTCTGGAGGGCAAACGCGGTCCGTGTCACGGTGCTCGAGGGGATTAGATGCCCTTTGTGGGGAAAGCGTTCGCTGGTTGGTGCGCCATCTCGGCTCTCGAGACTTACGGCGTGTGGCGAGCGGGCGGAATGACCGAGTCCTGGGATTGACGCGAAGTACTCTACGTTATAAAGTACATCATCCCTTACCGCGTCTCTGATCATGCCGCTCACGCCTGCCATCGACTGCGCCGCCGTCGTACCAGAAGTAGCCTCCGCACGCAGACGCTTCAGCAGTCGCGTCTTACTCGACGCCCTCTTTCTCGGAACGCTCGCCGACGCCCTGCTTCATGAAGGGCCGGGACTCGGCCTTCTCGTCTGGATGGCCGCGTTCGCCGTCGTGTTGCGCCATCTGGTGCGCCAGCGGGGTGCCCGACTGACCCGCGAGCAGGTCGGATGGTTGGCGGCCGCGGTTTTCTTCGCTGGCTCATTCGCCTGGCGCGACAGCAGCGGCCTTCGCTTCTACAATTTCCTCGCGATGCTGGCCGCGCTCGCGCTCCTCGGAGCTACGCTATCCCACGCGTCGCCGATGCGGAGCATCCTCGGTCAACGCGTCCGCGACGTTGCACGGGCGCTTGGCCGCGTCGCGAAGGACGCGGCCTCGTCGGTGGTGATCCTGGCACTCGGCGACGCCGAGCTGGGCGACATTCCGCCGGCATGGCGCACGGGGCGCATTCGCGCCGCGATGAGCGCTTCACTAATCGCGTTACCGCTGCTCGTTGTCTTCGGCATTCTCTTCAGCGCCGCCGATCCGATGTTCGGCGCGCTGTTCGCCTTGCCGAAGATGAATCTGGGTGAGGTCGGCAGTCACTTGGCGATCGCCGGCTTCTTCACTTGGGTGGTCGGAGGATGGCTGCGCGGCGCGGTCGTCGACGACAGCGCGCCATCGTCGCGAGTCAGCCGTGCCGTTGTCACGTTAGGCACGTTGGACGTAACGATCATCCTCGGCGGCCTCGTTGCCCTGTTCGCGCTCTTCGTGGGCGTTCAGATCGGTTGGCTGTTCGGTGGTGAGCGGCTGGTTCGCTCGACGACTGGGCTTGGCTACGCGCAGTATGCCCGCCACGGATTCTTCGAGCTCGTGTGGGTATCGCTGTTGGTGCTCCCGGTGCTTCTTGGCACGCGGGCCTCGTTAGGTCACGGAGACGCCGCGGCGGAGCGCCGGCATCGATTGCTGGCGGTGCCGCTGATTGGATTGGTCGGGGGCGTGATGGCCTCGGCGCTCGGACGAATGGGGCTTTACGTGCATTACTACGGCCTCAGCACGGATCGCTTGTTCGCGAGCGTATTCATGGGCTGGCTCGCGGTCGTCTTCGCATGGCTTGGCCTAACGGTGCTCCGCGGACGCTCACGCGACTTCGCCGCGGGAATGACCGTCACAGGATTCCTAACGATCGCCATGCTGAACTTCGCCAACCCGGATGCGCTCGTGGCGCGAGTCAATATTGCTCGCGCGCGGCTCGCGCCGACGCTCTCTGATAGCGTACCCCCGATCGATTACTCGTATCTCGCGTCGTCACTCGATGGCGATGCCGTCGATTACGTCATTCGCGCGCTGGTCGCGGCGCCCGTGCTGCCGGCGACGAGCCGGACGCGCGCACTCGAGGTGCGAGCGCGGTGTGACGCTGTGAAGACACTGTTCACGCGTTGGCAGGAGAACGTGCCGGTCGAGTTCGCGCATCAGGACCTCGATTGGCGGCTTTGGAATGCTGCCGCCTGGCGGGCGCGAAGAGCTGTGCGGAGCCAGGAGAAGGCGTTGCGGGGCGTGACCTGCTGGGACGCGGGTGGCGAAGCAGCATTCGGCTCGCGTGAATGGCGTCGCCCGGTGCCCGGCGAGCAGTGGTACGTCATGCCGCGCCAGCCGTGAGGGCTCTTTCGCGGCGGGATAGCGCTATGTAGCGTGAGGACGTGATGCCGCCCATTCCCGCACCCTACGTCGAGCACGAACCGCTGCCACTGTTGCGGGAATACGTGGAGTGCCTTTGGACGCGCGGTACGTCGGAGCCTAACGCACAGCATTACGTCATTCCCGACGGCTGCATCGATCTCGTGCTTGCGTATGGCGCGGCCGGCGGCGAGCCGCCACGGGTCGCGCTCGCCGTCGGAACGATGACGCGTCCGCTCGTGGTCGGCGCAGACGAAGCGTGCGCATACGTCGGCGTCCGTTTCTGGCCGGGGAGAGCACTGCCATTCCTCGGCGTGCCGGCGTCGGAGCTCACGGACCTGCGGATCGACATCGCCGAGCTGTGGCCAGACCATGAGCAGTGTTTAGCGAATTTATATGCTATTGGGGAGCTCTCCGCGCTCGAAGGAGTGCTGCTGCGCCGACTTGGCGGCACACAACCAGTCGATCGGTCGGTCGATGCCGCGGTGCGGGCGATTCTTCGCGCCGGTGGGAATCTGTCGATTGCATCCCTCGCACCGGCCCTTGGCGTGACGCGTCAGCATCTGGCGCGCGCCTTCGCGCGGCACGTCGGTGTCCCCCCCAAGACGTTCGCGCGCGTCACTCGCGTGCGGCGCGCGTTGGCCAAGGCGCGGGTCGCGACCGCGGTCGATTGGGCCGCGCTCGCGATCGACGTCGGCTATTACGATCAGGCGCATCTCGCCGGTGAGGTCCGTGAGCTCACGGGTCGAACGCCCAGCGAGTGGCTCGTCGGCGCCTGACGATCGGGCGTCGCACTCGCGATTCCATTTTTCCAAGACTTGCACCGTCGTGTGCAGCACATTCGCGGAAACCCTCACGGAGCTTGCACGAATGGATCGCAGTGAGATGCGCAAGTTGAGCCCCTTGTTGACGGTCGAGGCGATCGAGCCGTGCCTCCCGTTTTGGGTGGATCGACTCGGCTTTGCGAAGACGGTCGAGGTCCCGGACGGAGCGTCGCTCGGCTTCGTCATTCTTGCGAAAGACGGCGTGGAGGTCATGTACCAGTCGCGGGCGAGTGTGGAGAAAGACATTCCGCCGCTGGCACAGGGCGCGAGCACCGCGCTGCCGGCGATGGGCGTCTTTATCGAGGTGGGTGACATCGACGCGGTAGAGCGAGCATTGGCGGGGATCGAGCAGGTGATTCCGCGGCGTCGGACGTTCTACGGGATGGACGAAGTGGTAGTGCGCGATCCCGGCGGGTATGTGGTCGTGTTTGCGCAACCGGTAGGCGCCGGGGCGTGATCGACGAGGGAAGTTCGCTTGCTCGTCGCCTGGGACTGTTCGACGCGACGATGATCGTGATGGGCGGAATCATCGGCGCCGGGATCTTCATCAATCCGTCCGTCGTCGCGCGGCTGGTTCACACGCCGGCGCTGATCCTGGCGCCATGGATCGTGGGTGGTGCGATTGCCCTCGCCGGCGCGTTCGTGTACGCCGAGCTCGCGGATCGGAAGCCGGATGTGGGCGGACAGTACGCGTACATCCGCGACGCATTCCATCCGATGGTGGCATTTCTTTACGGTTGGACGTTGCTGCTGGTGACGCAGACGGGAGGGATGGCCGCGGTCGCGATGACGTTCGCGGCGTACTTTCGCGAGCTGAGCGCCACGAACCTAACGCCGCCGGTTTTGGCGGTAGTGACCCTCCTCGTCCTCACGGCGATCAACTGTCTCGGCGTGCGCGCGGGGAGCAATGTCCAGAGCGCGCTGATGGTGACGAAGATCGTCGCTGTGGTTGTGCTCATCGTCGCCGGACTCGCCTCCCGCGGCGCCCCGGCGGCCGCGCCGGTGCATAGCGAGGCTGACTTGCCACTCAGCGCGCTGGCCGCGGCGATGGTCCCGGTATTGTTCGCGTACGGTGGTTGGCAAACGGCGTCATTCGTGAGCGGCGAGATGCGCGCGCCGCGGCGCGACCTGCCGCGGGCGCTGCTGATTGGAGTGCTTGGTGTCGTCGTGCTGTATGTGGCGGTGAACATCGTGTGTCTTTACGTGCTCGGCACCGACGGCCTCGCGGCGACGGCGACGCCGGCGTCCGCGGTGATGAGGCGGGTGTTGGGACCGCCCGGCGCGCAGCTCATTGCCACGGGCATCGCCATCTCGACGGTCGGCTTTTTGAGCCAAGGGATGCTGACGGCGCCGCGGGTGTACTTCGCCATGGCGCGCGACGGCATGTTCTTTCGCGGCGTCGGCTACGTCAGTCCGCGTTCGCGCGCGCCGGTGGTGGCAATCGCCGTGCAAGGCGTCTGGGCATCGGTGATCGCATTGTCGGGCAAGTATGAGCAAATACTCAATTACGTCGTCGCTCTCGACGCCGTGTTCTTTGGACTAACGGGCGCGGCGCTGGTCGTGCTGCGCCGCCGGGATCCGGTGTCCGCCAGCGGCGGCTTCCGGATGCCCGGGCACCCGTGGACGACGATGGTCTTCGTCGGTGCCTTCTGGGCGCTGGCGGTGAACACGGTGATTCAGAATCCGCGATCGGCGGGAATCGGCGTATTGATCCTGCTCGCGGGCGTGCCGGCATATTTCTTCTGGCGGCGTCGCGCTGCCTAACGCGCGCGACTCAGGGATGCCCGCGCAGCCGCTCAGGCGTTCGGGTCCAGACGAGAATCGTCCCGCACCCCTGCTTCGTGCGGAATTCCGCGGGAGTCATCGACACGGTATAAACCTCCATCCCGCTGATCTCTTCCGGTTGAATGAGGCTGTTGAGATCCGTCAGCTCCCAGTTCACCAGTTGCTTGCCGTCGAGGAAAATCGCTGGGGTGCACGCGG
>QHUV01000698.1 GCA_003222065.1 Gemmatimonadota bacterium
CTCGATATCAACGTGTACGCTGTCAACCAGAGCATGCGTATCCGACTTGGTACGGTGACCACCGCGTCCACGCAGCGATTCGAGCTCTCGCTGCATCAGATCAGCCCGACTGGCGAGTTGCAGCTTCTTGCCGACCCAGTCGGCTCCCGGCGGACGATGCGATCCGAAGCGATTCACGTTTCCGCGGGCCAGGTGGTCGAGTGGACATTGCAGGCGGACCTTCGCCAGTCGTCGCTCACGATCCGGAGCTGACCGTGCCTCGCAGTCGCCGGCTGGCACTCACGGCGATGGCGTGCCTAACGATTGCCGCCTGTCATCAGGGCGGAGGCGTCGGCGCGGCGGCGACGGGGTCGGGGTGGAATGGCGCGTTGACGCTCCGCGTCGTGAATCACAGCTGGCTCGACGTCACGATCTTTGTGCTCCAGGGAACGCACCGGGAGCGCGTCGGCACGGCGACGGCAACCTCGACGACGGAATTTCACCAGCCCCTGCGACGCCTCACGAGCGCCGACTATCGCCTGTTCGCCGATCCGATTGGCTCACGCCAAACCGTACGCAGCGAGCCGTTACACGCGCAGGACGGCGACGTCGTGACGTGGACGCTCGAGGACGACTTGGCGCGATCGTCGATCGACGTGCGTTGACAAAAAAGAACCCCGGCCGAAGCCGGGGTTCTTTTCTTACGTTCACCGGACGTCAGGGTGCTTCTGTTCCCTTCGCCGGCTGCTTTCCGCCGAACGTGTAGAACGCTTCGGCCTTGATCGCGAGCTCTTTCGCCGGAACCGGCATCTCGCGAGGCGTTCCCGGAATCAAGCCCTGGATGTAACGCGGACCGTTGAAGATGGTGTTCGGGTTCGGCGTGCACCCCGTCTTTCTGCACGCCGTCGCCCGCTCCCAGGCAGTGGCCTTCACGAGTGGCAGCCGGCGCTGATTCCAATACGAGGCGGGGCCCATTTGGAGCAGCTCGATCTCGTACTCGTACAGCAGCTCCGACCAGAGCGTGCACGCTGTGCCGTCCTTCGCCAGCTTGCCGTTCGACATGCACGGACCGTCGGCGGGCGATCCCGGCGTGGCTACGGCCAGCGCCGCCGATGACAGGCCGCCACGCGTGACGCGCGTCTTGTCAATCAACGTCGCCGCCCCGGCCGCGTCGTTCTGGCGCAATTTGGCCTCGGCCCACAGCAGGTCGTTCATCATCGGTGTAATGACCGGGCTGTAGCCATAGCCGGCGTATTGGCCGTTCGGATCTTCTTTACCGGACGCGTCCCACCGAGTGATGCCGATGTTGGACTGATGGTAATAACCACGATCGGGACGGAATACCTCGCCCGTCGCTGACCACGAGAAGTCGGTGCCCGCATTCGGGGTCTTGGGAACATTCGAGTAGACGTCCTCGAGAGTTGCATCACCGAAGGAACCGTCGCCCATCCGCTTGTCCGGTGAATTGGGCTGCGGATTGCCGATGCCGAGCGGATAGGGATCGAGCTGCGTCGCCGGGTCGATGAAGTGCGCGACGCGCGTGCTAATGCGTCCGCTGCTGTAGTCGGTAAACCAAGGCATCATGTCCTGACACCACGCCGTGCATCCATCGCCACTGTACGCAAGCGTGTCTGGCGTTCCCGTGGACATGCCCTTCGACGCATACGACGCGACCTTAGCCCAGTCGACGACGCCGGCCGTGCTCGTCTCGCCGTCATCGCGTGGATAGAACGTGAGCAGCATTGCCGCCATCGTGTTCGCGATCTTCGCGATGTCGGTGTTGTGGTAGGTCACGCCGTTCGCCCAGCCGGTCTCGGTCGTGAACGTATTCGCGTTCGCGAGCGCGATGGTGGCGTCGAGCTTCTTAAGCGCGGAATCACGAAGCGCCTTCCGCGAAATGCGAGTCAGCGATGCGAGCACCTCCGGCTTTGTGAGATCCTTTGTCTCATCCAGGTAATAGCCCTGGTCATAATTCAACGCGATCACCATCAGCGTGGCAGCCTGCGTGAACTGCGCGATCGTCTCGGCGCGCTTTGTCCTCGATGCCGATCCGATCTGCACGTTGCCGATCCGAATCGCGCGCAAGGCATCATTCGCCGACGAGAGCGTGGAGTACATACCGAACCACTCCACTTCGACGCTGGTGCGGCCAGCGGCGGAGAGATCGTTCTGCCAGCTTCGCGCGCTGCGTGTCCACGCCGACGGGTCAGCCGTCGTATCCGACGGGCTGATGTTGATGCCGGAGTAGAAGTTCATGTTCGAACGTAGCGAGCAAAGCGAGGCAGCGCGTCATGTTCCAGATTCGCATGATGTCATTCTCCAGAACATTGTGATCAGTAGCCGAACTCGAGCATCGCTGTGAACGTCCGGTACGTAGGGTAGGTGAAGTAGTCCACTCGATAAGCAAACGGATTGCCGCCGCCTGGACCGGTCACGTCTGGGTCATAGCCGCCGTACTTCGTGTTGGTCCACAGATTCCGGCCCACGACGCCGAGACGCACGGTGCGGAAATCGAACGGCAGCCTCGTTGTCCAGCGCGGCGGCATGCTCCAATTGACGGCTAGCTCGCGAAGGCGGACATACGTCCCACTCTCGACGAAGTAGTCGTTAGGATCGAAGTTGTTGTAGAACGAGCTGTAGTACGACGAGGGCTTCTTTCCCGTCGAATAAGGGCACGTCGGATTCGACGTCGCCCAGTCAGCCGCGCACGTGACCGACGGCTTGCCGCTCTGATCGAAAACCTTGTCGCGGAGCTCGTTGAAAGGCCACTGACGCGTGTAGTTGTAGATCTGGCCGCCCTTTACCCAGACCAGCGTGCCGCCGAGGGTCAGCGACCTCCACTGCAAGGTATTATTGAGGCCGAAATTGAAGGCGGGGTTCACGTCGCCGATCTGGACGACGGATTGTGGCGTCGTACACACGCCACCGCTGCTCGCCTGGCAGATGTACGCCTTGAGCGGCACTTCGCTGATGGTGTGGAACTGCGTCTTCCTGACGTAGAAGCCTTCCTCGTTGACCACGTAATCCGCCGGCGTACCGGTCAGCACGCCCGCCGCGATCGTCTGCGCCAGTTGATCCGCCGTTTTGATCCATCTCGAGCCGTAGATGACACCGAAGGGTTGGCCCGCCGCGATGCGGAAGATTCGCGTATTCGCATCATTCGGATTTGGCCCGACGAAGAAGGGCGGGACCTTCAGATCGGCGATGCTCTGGCGAGTGCGATCGGCGGTGATGTTCACACGCCAGAATGAATTGGCCTTGGACATGAGCACGGCGCCGAATGCCAGCTCGTGCGAGTTGCCAGTGAGGGTACCCGCGTTCTGCCACTGGTTCTGGTACCCCGTGGCGCCTGACAGCGGGACCTGAATGATCTCATCCGTCGTCCGCT
>QHUV01000122.1 GCA_003222065.1 Gemmatimonadota bacterium
CGACGCGCCTGGATAACTGGTCTGGACCGAGATCGTCGGGTAGGTAACGTCGGGGTACTCATCGATCGCGAGTCGGCGATAGCTGACGATTCCGAGCACAACCAACGCCACCATCATCATGGTGGCGAAGACGGGACGCTTGATCGAGACGTCAGAGAGGAACATGAGGCGCGTTGCTATCTGCTCGGTGAGCCGCGACGCGGCCGCTGCTGTCCGGGCTCTTGGGTGCCGAGGATAATGGCCTGCATACCGCGGCCGAGCGTTCCGACGTTACCGACGATGACGCGATCGCCTAACGACAAACCGGAGACCACTTCCGCCTTCCCGAGGCGCTCGTCGACGACGCCTACCTGAAGCGGCGCAACGTCGACGGTGCGCTCCGTGAGCCGGTAGGCGAACGGATGGCCGCCGTCCTGCGACTGGCGGATTGCCGCGGTGGGAACTGTCAGCACATTGCCGAGCGTGCGACTGACAACGCGCCCGGTCGCGAAGGTGCCGCCTTTCAGCTGGCCGTTGGCGTTAGGCACATCGACATAGACGGTGATCGACCGACTCGTGGGATCGATCGTTGGGCTTACCCGTGCCACCCGTCCCTCGAAGGTGCGCGCATCAGCTACGAAATGCACTGATTGGCCAACGCGAACGGCGTTCGCCTGACGCGCCGGCACGGCAGCCGCCAGCTCCAGGATCTCGTTGCGAACGATCGTGAACATCGATGTACCGCGAGCAACGCGTTCCCCCTGCTCGACACCGCGTGTTCCGATCGTGCCGCTCGTCGGCGCGAGGACACGCGTATCTCGCGACGCGAGACTCGTCGTACGTAGCCTGGCTTCCGTGGCCGCCAGTCGCGCCTGCGCGGCGTCCACCGCTTGTTGCGCGACCTTGTAATCTCGCTCGGCGATCGCTCCCGCTTTGAACAACTGGGCGCTTTGCTCGAGGTTCCACTGCGCCGTCGCGAGATCGGTGCGAGCTGACGCCCGGTCGGCGACGGCGCTTTGCTCCGCACTCTGTTGCTCGCCGGCATCGAATCGGGCGAGCAGCTGTCCGGCCAACACGCGCTGCCCCTCTCTCACGTAGACGCCGAGTAGATCACCCTCGAGTCGCGCACGTACGTCCACTGTCTCGATCGGCTTGAGGTCACCGGTGATCGGTGTTCCCTCCTCGATCGTTTCTTTGGCGACAGTGGCAATGTCTCCAGGCGCAAGGGTAATCGTCGGCGCTTGCCTGCCCCCTCGCGCGGCGGATGAATCGCCTTGCGTCTTTGCGCCGGCACTGCCGGCGGCCGTTGCCGCCGATGCCGAACCCGAGTTCGAATCGCAGGCGGCGGCGCCTAACAGCAGACATGCCGCGACGAATCGCCTGATTAGCGTTTGAGTACTCACTCTACGAACCACTCTCGGATCGACGAACGGGTGACGAGCGATCAGGCGGGTACGGAATCGGTCGTCCGAGAGCCCGAGCCAAGTCGGCCGTGGCAAGATACAGATCATACGTCGCGCGGGCTTCGCCGGATTGCGCGGTCGCAAGTGCCAGCTGCGCGTCAGTCACCTCGAGTTGGGTGCTCAGGCCGCGAGAGAATCGCAGCGATGCTAACTGGAACGCCTCCTGTGCCTCAGAAGAATTCTGCTGACGGGCGGCGAACACCGCGCGCGCTCGTAGCAGCTCCGCACGGGCACGCGCTACCTCGAGCGAGATCGTTTCGCGCTGCAGCTGGAGCTGCAACTCGGCGACGCGGAGGTTTGCCTGCGCGACATCGAAGTTGGACCGGGCACGGAAGCCGTCGAAGACAGGAAAGCTGAGGGTAGCGGTGATGGATCGGTCCGCGAACCAACCACCGTTTTGACAGGCCTTTATTCTGGTCGTGTCGGTACCAATCGGGCACGAGGATCTCGTGACCTGGCCGGATCGATCGGGAACGCCAAATCCAAGCGGCGGAAACGCTTGATAGCCGGTGTTGAACCCGATGCTCAACGAGGGAAGAAAATCGGCGCGCGCCACGGTGAGACCCTCGCGTCGCGCTCGCGCCGCGAATTCCGCTGACCGAAGCGCCGGGCGATCGGGGAGCGTGGACGAATCAGTGAGAGATGCAAGCGTCGGAACCATTGCCGCTACGGCATTGGCGTCCAAGGTCGTCGTCAGCACAATCGGCCGATCGATTGGAATGTTGAGCAATCGCTTCAGATCGAGAATCGCCAGTTCGCGATCGTTCTCCGCCTGGATGGCGAGCGGCTCGAGGTTGGCGCGCTCGACGCGTGCGCGCAGCACGTCGTAGCGCGCGGCGCGACCCGCCGCCTGGAGCTGCTGGAGTTGATCCAAGCGCGCCGTCGCGAGCTCGACGCCCCGGCGTTGAATGTCGGCAAGCCGTGCGTCGAAGAGAGCGTTCAGATACGCGCGTTGGACATCGACGTTGAGACGCGCGCGTGTCTCCTGCTCGTCGAGACGACTCGCCGCGCGCATGTCACCGGCGGCGCGCGTGGCCGCGACGATGCGGCCTCCCTGAAACAGCGTTTGCGAAAGCGACGCGGTAACGGCGTAGGTGTTAGGCTGATTGAAAACAGCGTTGACTGCCGTGCTGCGGGCATTCTCGTACACGTGCGAGTAGCTCGTGTTAACGCGGAGCTGCGGCAGACCACTCGAGCGCGCCAGCGCAACCTGAGCGTCCGCCGCCTCAACCAGCGCGGCGCTCAGTCGGACTTCATCCGAAGCTCGTTGGGCAATCGCAACCGCTTCCTGCACCGACAGGCGAATCGTATCGATCACAGGCTGTGCCCGAGCGGCCTGTTGCCCCATGACAGCGACGGGACTCACGCCAAACGCGAGAGCCCCGCACGAGATGATCAGGATGGTGCGCCGAACCGAGTTACCACTCATCGTGAGGTATACGCCACCGAATGCGCGAACGTTGCCGTTAAAGCGTACACACGCCCTGCCTCACGGGACAGGGGGCGCAATGAGAAACAGACCGAGGCATTAGGATGCTTCGGCCTGTTGCGGCATCGTTAAGCGCCGTGGCGCCTAGCGATAGATGTTAAGGATCGATGAACGTGAGGGTCTTGCGGCGCGAGACCACTCGTCCCAGCGCGGCATAGATCTCGGGATCGAGCAGCCGCCCGACGTGATCCTTGAGGAACTCGATCGTTGCGCGCGGCTCCATGGGTTCCCGATAGGCGCGCTTTGACGTGAGCGCATCGAACGCATCGGCCGCGGCCAGGATTCGGCCGCCGATCGAGATCTGCGCGGTCTGCAGGCCGCGCGGATAGCCCGTGCCGTCCCAGTGCTCGTGATGATCCTGCACGTACGTGAGCGCTTCACCGAGGTGCTTGAGCGGTGCGAGAATCTCCATCCCGATGCGGACGTGCTCCTTTACGTGAGCGAATTCCTCTGCCGTGAGTGCTCCTGGTTTGTTGAGCACCGCCTCACGCGTGCCGATTTTTCCAACGTCGTGTAAGCGACCGGCGAGCCGCACATGCTCGACCGCGTCCGGCGCCATCCCCAGCTCCTCGGCCATTGATGCGGCGAGCTCGGCGACGCGCTGCGAGTGTCCGCGGAGGTAAACATCCTTCACCTCCATCGCGTTGATCAGTGTTTCGGCGACGCGGACGGTGAGGTTTCGGAGCGCCTCCTTCTCACGCTCAAGCTCTTCGGTGCGCTGAGCAACTTCCTCGCGGATCATCCGTTCGACGCGCCGCTGCTCGATCAGCAGGGCGCGCTTATGTAGCGCGCGCTCAATGGCGACCTCGAGATCGGCGAGCTCCACGGGCTTCATCAGGTAGTCCATGGCGCCGTAGGAGAGCGATTCCGTCGCCGTCGGCGCATCGTTCACCGCCGTCAGCATCATGATGGCGAGCTCGCTGTCGAGCTGCAGAGCACGCGGTACAACTTCGACCCCGGAGAGGCCCGGCATGCGGACATCGCAGAGCATGAGGACAAATCCGCGTTGCGCCAGTTGCTGGAGTGCCTCATCGCCCGACTCGGCGGTGACGACATCAAAACCGCGCGTTTTCAGGAATTTGCCGATCGCGCGCCGGATACCCTCCTCGTCGTCGACGACGAGCACACGTCTCGGAGCCGGTGCCTCAGCGCCCCGCCTGGCGGCTCCCGCAAGCGCCCCCGGCTGTTCGTCGACGAGACTGGCTGTGGCGGCGGTCTTTTCGATCATTGCCTGCGGCACCGGGAAGACGAAGGAAACCGAGGGTGAAGCCCCCGTACGGACGCTCTTGAGACGCCTGCTCGGGCGGCGCGGTAACGGAAGCGCGCACGGCGACTTCGCGCCTCTTAGTCCTCAATGAATTCGACGCGAACGGACTTCGGGACGAAGCCGGCTTGGTGGCCCTTCTGTAGGAATAGGCGAATGGCCTCTCGGCCACGCTTTCCGTAATCGAGGGTCCAGTCATTCACATACATGCCGACGAAGGCGTCGGCGCGACTTCGTTCGAGGCCCCGTGCGAACTGCATCGCGTGGTCGAGAGCGCCGGCTCGGTGCTCCAGGCCATACGCGATGCTGGCACGTAAGTGGCGCGAAATATCGCGCGTCATCTCGGCTCCAAGGTCTTTTCGAATAACATTGCCGCCAAGGGGGAGGGGTAAGCCCGTTTCTTTGAGCCACCAGGCTCCCATGTCGGCAATTAGGTGAAGACCGCGGTCGCCGTAGGTGAGCTGCCCTTCGTGGATCAGCAGCCCGAGGTCGACGTCGCCTCGCTCGACGGCCTCCTCGATCGCGTCGAAGGGGGTGGGTACCGCCACGAAGTCGGGCTCGTAGAGGCGGAGCGCCAGGAACGCGCTGGTGAGTGCCCCGGGGATCGCGACGCGCTTGCCGCGCACGTCCGCGCGCCCCATTGGCTCGCGGGCCACGAGCCGAGGACCGTATCCGTCGCCCATGGATGCTCCATGCGGAAGCAAGGCGTAACGGTCCGCCAGATACGCGTACGCGTGAATCGATACGGCGGTCACCTCCAGCTCTCCGCGCAACGCCCGTTGGTTGAGCGTTTCTATATCTTGGAGCTCGTGCACGTACCGGAGGCCGTTGGTGTCCACCTTACCCTCGGCCAGAGCATAGAACATGAACGCGTCGTCGGAGTCCGGACTGTGGGCGACATGAATAGTGCGGGGCAACATATTGCTCGTCAGTGTGAGAATACGCTCAACGCGATCGGGCTTGGGCAAGCCGGGCGTCGATCTCGGTCACGTGCTGTAAATACTCCGGTAGCTGCTTCGTCCGCTCGCTCGGCTCGGCGATGACGAAGCGGCGAAGGTAGGTGTTCTCCCCGACGCGATCACCGCGCAACCGCGAGGCGTCGGCGGCGAGGAGCAATCCGAGCAGATGCTGCGGATCCGACGCGAGGATGCTATCCGACTGCGCTTTCGCCACGCGAGCATCGCCGGAAACGGCGGCGATGCGTCCCAAATCATAGCGTTGATCGGCGTTGAGACGACCGAGCATCGCATACGCTTGCATCGCCATCGGCGCGAAAAAGCGCACGCTGTCGGCGCGGCCACGTTCGTTGAGTGCCATTACCCGATCGTAGAGACGTTCCGCGCGCTCCTCGGGCGACATCTGACTGATGTCGACCGGCGCCGTGCCGCTTTGCGTCGCCGTTGCCGGAACCTCGCTCGCAACCGTCGCGGGAGGGGTCGACCGAGCGAACCGCTGACCAGCGACGAGCGCAATCAGTGCAACGAGGGCGATTGCTGCTACTGCCCACGGCAGCACCGAGCCGAATCCACGTTCAGCTCCTCGCGTTGCCAAACGAGCGTCCGCCGTCATCCCAGCCGGCGTGCCACAACGATGGCAGAACTTCGCTCCCGGCGTGAGCGCGGTGTCACACGCCGCGCACCGCGCCCCGGCGAGCGGCGCTCCACAATTCGAGCAGTACTTGCCTGACGCCGGCGATTGGCAAGACGGACAGGGTGGAGCGGCGGCAGCGGGACCGGTCATGCGCGAATAATACTGCGCACGCCGTCCCGCCCGCACTAATCACTGAGCGTGCTTGCCGGTGGGCTCGGAGATCTGCTGTACGGTACGCTCCGCGCGACCAGTATCC
>QHUV01000123.1 GCA_003222065.1 Gemmatimonadota bacterium
CGTCGGCCAAAGCACCACCCGGACCGTCGTCACGTCGAGCATCATGATCCTTATCGTCGACTACTTCCTCACGCAGTTGTTGCTCTCGGTGCTCGTCACATGAAGGACGCAGACGAGGCACGGGGTTCCACTGGGGTCGACGAGGCGCCACCGGCGGCGCCGGAGCGCCGTGAGACGGATCGCAAGAGCCAAGCGGTCCGTCGGGCGATTCGCTCCGAGCTGGAGAGTGATGCGTCTGACAGAGCAGCTGAGCGGGACGTCAGTCCCGCGCAGCTCAAGCCGGTCATCGAGCTGAGTCACGTCAACCTCGCCTTCGACGTGCCGATTCTCGAGGACGTGAGCTTCACCGCGCACGAAGGGGAAACGATCGCCGTCGTCGGCGAGTCCGGCACCGGAAAGTCGACCTGCCTCAAGCTGATTCTGCGTCTCCTCGTTCCCGACAAGGGCACGGTGTGCATCGACGAAGAAGACATCACCGAGCTCTCGTTCGAGGATGCGCTCAAGGTTCGGCAAAAGATGGGTATGGTGTTCCAGGGTGCCGCGCTCTTCGACTCGATGACCGTATTCGAGAACGTCGCTTATCCGCTGCGCGAGCACACGGACATGAGCGAAGATGAAATCGAGGAGCGGGTCCGCGAAAAGCTTCAGTTCGTCGATCTCGACGCCGATCGCGTCATGGAGCAGATGCCCGCCGAGCTATCGGGCGGAATGAAGAAGCGAGTCGGCATCGCGCGCGGCATGGCGAACAATCCGGAGATCATGCTCTACGACGAGCCCACCTCTGGTTTGGATCCGCTGACGACGGGCACGATCACGCGCCTGATCAAGAAGTTGCAGAAGGAGCTGACGGTCACGAGCATCGTCGTCACGCACGACATGCGGGCGGTCGCGCGCATGGCGACCAAAGTCGCACTTCTTCACGACCGGCACATCGTCTTCTTCGGGGCCACCGAGGATATGTTCGCCAGCGAAGATCCCTACATCCGAGAGTTCCTCGGAGGCTAGCCCAACATGAAACGCTCATCATTCATCACGTGGGATCAGCTGCGCGTTGGCCTGGTGATCGTCGCCGCTCTCGGCATTCTCACGCTGGCCGTCTACAAGCTCGGCCAGGCGGCGAATCTCTTTACGAAGCGTTACGAGCTGGTCGCGTTCCTGAAGGAGGCAAACGGCCTGCGCGTGGGCGGTACAGTCACTCTCGCTGGCCAACTCGCGGGCACGGTGAAGAGAATCGACTTTCTGCCAGTCGACGCGGACACGACGCGGAATCTCAAGATCACCGTCGGCGTCGATCAGAGTTTGAAGGAGCAGATTCGAACGGACTCCAAGGCGCAGATCCGCACGATGGGTCTCCTCGGCGACAAGATCTTCGACATCACGCCAGGAACTCCGCGACACCCGATTCTCAAGGCGGGAGACACGATCGCCGTATCGCCCGCCCTCGACTACGAGCAAGTGCTCACGCAGGCGGCCGGCGCGGTAGGCGACGTCGTCGCGCTCACGCATGACATGCGTCAGATCACGAGCGGAATCGTCCGCGGCGAAGGAACGCTCGGCCAACTGATGACCAATCGCGCGCTGTACGACCAGTTCACCAGCACGCTCGCGCGCACGAACGCGATGCTTGCGCGCGTACAGAATCCCAACGGCACCATCGGCCGCCTCCTCGACGATCCGCTGTTGTATACGCAGCTCACGGCAGTGATCGCGTCGACGGACTCGCTGCTCCGTTCGGCGAACTCGGCGCAGGGTACGTTAGGCAGGCTGATGCGCGACACCGTGCTCTATGGCAATTTGGTCAGGATCAGCCACGGCGCCGATTCACTGATGCGGATGTTGACGACGGGGAATGGTCTCGCCTCGAAGCTCCTCACCGACCAAACGCTGTACGATCAGTTGAACAAGCTCGTGACGGACCTGAACGCGGTCCTAGCCGATGTGCGACGCGATCCCGCGCGCTACATGAAGGGAGCGATTCAGATCAAAGTGTTCTAAGGCCCCGGTACCGGTTACCGGTTTCCTTTTCCACCAGTCACGAGTCACCAACAACCGACCACCATTCCTTTCTTTCGGGCGCGATTATCTTTCCTCCGTGGCAGCAGCGCCGATTCTCTCGCCGTCCTCGATGAAGTCACTCGAGCTGGACGTCGTCGTCACGCGAGGCGCCGTCGTCGAATCCCGGCACCGTGTGCACGCCGCGGTCGTCGACGAGACTGGTGCTCTGATCGCGGCCGCTCGGGAGTCGTCCTATGTCACCGCCTGGAGGTCGTGCGCAAAGCCGTTTCAGGTGATGCCTTTCCTGGAGTCCGGCGGCTTCGACTCACTCGGCTGGGGCGACGATCAACTCGCGCTTGCTTGCGCTTCGCATGGCGGAGAGCCGGAGCACATCGTGCTCGCCGAGTCGATGTTGAGCGATATCGGAATGGAGGAAGGGGATCTCGCGTGCGGGCCACACGATCCGCTGTCCGCGCGTGGTCTGCGCGTCTTGCGAGAAGCCGGTGCGCGTCCGACGAGACTCCACAACAATTGCTCGGGCAAGCACGCGGCGATGCTCGCGCGCGCGCACACTGCAGGCTGGCACGCGTTCGGCTACGAGCGCGAGGACCATCCGGTGCAGCGGTGCTGTCTCGAGGCGGTGTCGAAGTGGTCGGGCTTGGAGATGTCAGCGATCGGCCGCGCTGTGGATGGCTGTGGCGCGGTGGTGTTCTCGCTGCCGCTCGAGAATATGGCGCGCGCGTACGCGAATCTTGCCCGTGCGGCCCGAGACGATGACGAAGTCTCGGGCCGCATCGTTCATGCGATGCAGACGCGCCCCTTCTTGATCGGCGGGACTGATCGGTTCGATTCGATCCTGATCGAGGAGACCGAAGGCGGGGTCATCGCCAAGATCGGTGCGGAAGGCGTTCACTCGGTAGCCGTGCCGGCGCTAGGGTTGGGGATGGCGCTGAAAGTGGAGGACGGTGCGCAGCGTGCCCAATTCGCCGGCGTCGTACGTCTTCTCCAGCATTTCGACGTCCTCTCTCAGCGCCTATCGCCGCGCCTCGAGGAATTCCTACACCGGCCGATTCGGAATACCCGCGGTGAAGTCGTCGGAGAGTTGCGGGCCGAGCGCTGATCTCCAGAACGCATCGTTCGCCGAGTCGCGGGATGATGCAGACGTGTCATCCTGAGCCGTTCGCATTCGCTCAGGGTAAACTCCGCGACGGATCTGCTGTTCCGGCCCCCCTAAATATCGAAAAGCTGGACGCAGATTAGGCAGATAAACAGAAACTGCAAAAGACCGGGCGATCTTTTGACAAAGTCCTTTAGCGCTCTTCTCATCTGCGTTTCATCTGCGCATTCTGCGTCATCTGCGTTCACTTTTCGACGCTCCGAAAAAAGCCCGTCCGGAATAAATGGATTCACGCGCAATTGATTCGATGACGACTGCTCCGCTGCCTCAGCCAACGTTAGGCGTGCTGGACGAACCGACGCGTCGGCTCGTGCGGCTGGCCGCCGTCATCGCTGTTGGCGACGAGCTCGCGGTTCGGGGAGCGCTGACGCAAGCCGTCGAGCGTACCCCGAAGATCTGGATTGAAGAGCTGATTTTGCAGAGTTATCTGTTCTGTGGGCTTCCGCGATCACTCAACGCGATGCGGGAGTGGCGGCGCCTAACGGGAGAGCCGCCGGCGGCGCATGTGGACGAGGGAACGCCCGACGAACGGCGACGCCGCGGCGAGGCGACGTGCCGGCTCGTTTACGGCGAGATGTACGAGCGGCTGCGGGTGAATATCCGAGCACTCCATCCGGAGCTGGACGAATGGATGATCGTCGAAGGGTACGGGAAGGTCCTGTCCCGGCCAGGTCTCGATCTGGCACGGCGTGAGCTCTGCATCGTGGCTGCCTGCGCGGCATCGCGCCAGGAGCGGCAGTTGCACTCGCACCTGCACGGAGCGCGCAACGTCGGCGTCGCGCCGCGGGCATTGTCCGACGCCATCGACGCGCTCGACGGCGCGATTGACAAGAAAGGGCTTGCCAGCGCACGAATGCTTTGCCGACGCGTCCAAAGCCAAGCGAATGCCCGCGACTAACTGTCGACGGCCCAACACCGACCACCGACCACTTACCAGCTAGCTCGTGTTCATCGATCGCGTTGTAGTGCGTGTGAAAGCCGGTGACGGCGGATCGGGGATCGTCTCCTTTCGCCGAGAGAAGTTCGTGCCGATGGGCGGTCCCGACGGCGGCGACGGCGGCCGGGGCGGTGACGTGCGCGTCCGCGCCGACAGCAATCTGAGCACGCTGCTCGACTACACGTACCGCGATAGTTGGGAGGCGGAGAATGGCGATCATGGCTCCGGTGCGAACAAAACCGGCGCGTCGGGTGTCGACACGATCTTGCCGGTACCGCCGGGGACGGTGATTCGCGATCTCGACTCGGGAGAGCGATTGGGCGAGGTGATCGCGGACGGCGACGAGTTGCTCGTCGCCCGCGCCGGACGAGGCGGGAAGGGCAACGCCTGGTTCGTGACGTCGACGCACCAATCGCCACGTGAGTACCAGCCTGGCGAGGACGGACAGCGGCGTACGCTGGAGCTCGAGCTCAAGCTCATCGCCGACGTCGGGCTCGTCGGACAGCCTAACGCGGGGAAGTCGACGCTCTTGTCGGTCATCTCGGCAGCGCGGCCGAAGATCGCGGACTATCCCTTCACGACGCTGGCCCCGAATCTCGGCGTGGTGCAGCTCACCGACGCGAGAACGTTCGTCGTCGCCGACATTCCTGGCATCATCGAAGGAGCGCACGAAGGCCGTGGACTGGGCCTGCAGTTTCTGCGGCACATCGAGCGCACGCGGCTCCTCGCGTTCCTGATTCCGATCGATGCGATGGACTGGCAAGAGGAGTATGATCAGCTGCGCCGCGAGATCGCCGCGTACTCACCGGAGCTCGCGCAGAAGCCACACTGCGTCGTCTTCACGAAGATGGATCTACTCGGTGAGGATGAAGCGCCACCGATCGAAGCGCCGGAAGCATTCGGGATCTTCACGGTGAGCGCGGCGGCGCGACGGGGATTGGAAGCCCTCCTCGCGAGTTGGTGGGAGCGCCTGCTCTGGATGAAGAAGGCGATCGTCCAACTGGACGCACCGCTGCCGCTCCCGTGAGGCCGTGACCGCTGCAGTCGCCATCGCGCGCGGAGACGACGACTATCCGGCGGCGCTCCTCGATCTGCCGGAGCCACCGGCGATTCTGTGGCGGATCGGCAGCCTCGATCTGCTGCAGGGACCGGTCGTCGCGATCGTCGGGACTCGTCAGGCAACGCTGTACGGCGAGCGCGTCACGCGAGAGATCGCCGGCGCGTTGGCGCGAGCGGGCGCTTCGGTGGTGAGCGGAATGGCGCGAGGTATCGACGGCGTTGCGCATGTCGCGGCGCTCGACGCTGGCGGAAGGACCGTCGCCGTTCTCGGAACCGGTGTCGATATCGCATATCCGCCGTCGCATCGCGCGCTGCATCGCCGAATCGCGACGTCCGGCCTGCTGCTTTCGGAGCTCCCACCGGGCGCGCACTCCCACGGCGGATCCTTCCCACAGCGAAATCGGCTCATCGCGGCGTTGGCTCGGCTGACGATCATCGTCGAAGCACCGATAAAAAGCGGAGCGCTGATCACTGCCAGGCACGCGCTCGATCTGAATCGCGACGTCGGCGTCATACCCGGGCCAATCGACGCGCCGCAGAGCGAGGGCAGCAACCTCCTGTTTCGCGACGGCGCGCATCCGATCACGTCGGCCGCCGATGCGCTCTCGCTCCTTGGCCTCACTCCGGCTGCGCGGACGCTAATCGATCCAAACGATCCGGATCAGCGCCGCGTGTGGCAAGCATTGCGCGCGGGCCCCGCGGATCTGGACACGTTGTGTCATCGGGCGGCGCTTCCTGTGCAACGCTGCCTCGCCGCCGTGACGGCGCTGGAATTGAATGGATCGATCGAATGCGCGCTCACGGGTGAGGTGCGGATGCGCTGACACCGCCCTGTCATCCTGAGCGAAGTGAAGGATCTGCTGTTATCAGATCAACAACAGATCCTTCGCTTCGCTGATATGAATGGGCATCTGTCAAGGTGCGGAGATGCTCGTGGATGGATTGGTGAACGGCGGATGACGGATGCGGTGCGGCCCGAAGCCAGAGGCGACGATGATCCTGCTGATATTCGCCGATTAGCGCCCGGGACACGGACACCAGCGCGGCAAGAGGAGGAAGTCGTCAGGAGCTGGCTCATTCTCAGGAGCGAGGGTGCGGTCACCGGCATACCGGGCCGCCCTCAGAGCGAAGCGGGAGCATTCTCCAATCGGTGCTTCGGGTCACACACCGGTCATCCATCAGAAGAATAGGTTCAATGCGACCACCTCGGCGAACCGTTAGGCGGCAGCGGACGCCGCCGCAGACGCCGCCGCGGTGGTGGCGATGGGATCCGGACAGTCCTGCATGATCGCCCAGAGAAACCCGACGAGCTCGCGCGCGACCGCCACCACGG
>QHUV01000124.1 GCA_003222065.1 Gemmatimonadota bacterium
AACGTTCTCGTGCGCGAAAGGCTGATCGAACACCGCATAGGTGCCTCACTGGGAGGGATGGGCCGAGCTACGTGAGCTGACGCCCCGGTATGGGACTTACGCCACAGGTCGTCGCATGGCTAGTAGCCGCGCGAGTGCCGGCTGCTACCCTCTCTTCTGAAACGAAATCACGCCGGCAAACGGCTCACGGCCGGTTCCGGCTAGTAGGTGATAGCAGGAGTGGGGTCCACAGGGGCGTTATTATGGCAGTATTGCCATAACGCCCCAGGAATTTTCCGCGAAACGGGCAGAAATCCCAGGTCACCTGCATATTGCTCCTCATGGCGCGCGGCGAAGGACCTCGCGAGTCCCTTCACCAAACACACATCATGAGTGACATCGAGCGACAGAAGCCTGGCGTGAGAATCGGAGACCCGGCAGCCGATGAGCGACGTGACGTCGCGAACGAGGTCGCCGGACGGTTGCGCCGTCGAGGCCTCCGCCTAACGGGCAACGAGACGGATGAGGAGCTGGTGCGTCTGCTGGAGGCCGTGGAGCGATTCGAGGCCACCGTGGAGCGGCACGGAGGCGATTTGATGGTCGATGAGCCAGTCGAAGGCGTCCGCCCGATCCAACCGGACGACCGCCGTTTTGTGTTGCCGCGCCGGCATGATCACGAAGCCGTCGAGGCGTTCGTCAATCGCATTGCCGAGGCCACGCAACGCGCCGCCGCACCCTGACGGCGCCCTGATAAGAGGTCGCTAAACCTTGACGTGAGCTCACGGCAGAGCGATCGTCGCCCATGCCGTTTCTCCAGACATCACGGGACCGCGCTGGCGCGCTCATTTTCGCGCTCGCCATCGGCATTCTCATCGCCCTCACCCCGTTCCTGAGTGGGTTGCTGGGCGCGGCGGTGCTGTACGTGATTTTCCTCAATCCGTACAAGCGACTCGAGCGAGTATTGAAGCCTGGGATCGCCGCATCCGTCATCCTCGTCGCGGCGATTCTCGTGATCGCGCTTCCGCTGAGCTGGCTCATAGGAATCCTGATCGAGCAGGCCCCCGACGCGTTGCGACGCGCGCAGAACAGCGGCGCGTTCGCGCGCGTCGCTCAGTTGCGCATCGGGAACATGCCGGTCGGCGCCGAGCTCGCGAAGGCGAGCGGCGCGTTGGTCTCCTGGCTGTCCGCGCAGCTCGTCGACTTCGTGGGCGGCGCGACCTCGGCCGCGCTGAATCTCGTCATCGCGTTTTTCGGCCTTTACTACATGCTCCGCTCGGGAGGTGAAATGTGGACCGCGGCTCGCAGCTACATCCCATTTTCCCCTCGGACGGCAGACGCGTTGCGTGATCGATTCTTCGGCGTCACGCAAGCCACGCTTCTCGGAACGGCACTCATCTCTCTGGTTCAGGGAACGCTCGTCGGCACCGGCTTCTGGCTCGTCGATCTCTCCAATCCGCTCTTCTGGGGAACCGTCACGGCCTTCGCGTCGATTCTTCCCGTGCTCGGGAGCGGATTGGTCTGGCTGCCCGCGGTGGTCATCCTCGTCTCGCAGGGTCGCTATGGCGCGGCGGCCGTGATGCTGGTCATTGGTGCCGGGATCGCCAGTAATGTCGACAACGTGATTCGCCCGCTCGTCTACCGGCGCGTGTCCAATATCCATCCGATGATCACGCTCGTCGGCGCGTTCGCCGGCGTGCGATATTTCGGTCTCCTCGGACTACTGCTCGGCCCTCTCGCGATCGCGTACCTCTTCGAGCTGCTTCGTTTCTATCGCGAGGAGTACGGCACGCCGAGCGAGGAGCGGGCCATTCCCGCGGTGCCGGCTCAGCGACACCAGTAGCGCTTTCCGGCTTCCCCGCAAAATCAAAAGCGGACGCAGATCGCACAGATCAACCAACATCCGCGACCTAATGCACGACGCCGAACTGGAAGACTGTCTGTGACCGGTACACCGCGCCCGGGCGCAAGATGGTCGACGGGAACTCAACGTGATTTGGTGAATCGGGAAAATGCTGCGTCTCGAGGACGAGCGCGCCGCGATGCGGGTATACGTGTCCGCTCTTTCCAGTGATCGTCCCGTCGAGGAAGTTCCCCGTGTAAAACTGCACGCCGGGCTCCGTCGTGCTGATGTCGAGGGTGCGACCGCTCCCCGGGTCGACGACGCGGGCAGCGTGCGCCAGGCCGGCGGTCCGGCGATCGAGCACGAAATTGTGGTCGTATCCGCCGCCAAAGCGGAGCTGCTCGTTAGGCTCGTTGATCCGGGCGCCGACGCGCGTCGGCGTCCGAAAATCGAAGGGCGTCCCGATGACGGACGTGACTTTTCCAGTCGGAATCAGCGTCGAATCGACGGGAGTGAATGACGACGCATCCAACTCCACGACGTGATCGAGAATGTCGCCGCGACCCTCGCCGCGCAGATTCCAGTACGCGTGCTGCGAGAGGTTGACTGGTGTTGCCTTGTCCGTCGTCGCCTCGTAGTCGACGACGAGCTCGTTGCGCGCCGTGAGCGTGTACGTAACACGGACCGCCAGGGTGCCGGGATATCCCTCCTCGCCGTCCGGGCTCGTATAGTGAAACGTCACACCAGCCGCGTCGCTGCGGGTGAAGGGTTCCGCCGTCCATAAAACCTTGTCGAAGCCGCGCCGGCCGCCATGGAGGCTGTTCGGCCCGTTGTTGCGCGCGAGGTTGTACGTCACGCCGTCGAGTGTGAACTGGCCGCGTGCGATGCGGTTCGCGTATCGCCCGATGAGCGCGCCGAAGTACGGATGCTCGCCAAGATATCCGGGCAGACTATCGAAGCCGAGGGTGATGTCCTCGAGGTGTCCGGCGCGGTCCGGCGTACGAACGGCGGTGATGATCGCGCCGTAAGTCATTGCGCGAACCACGACCCCGCTCGGGTTGGCGAGCGTGAAGACATCCACGGCGCGACCGTCCGGCAAGCGGCCATACGGCGCGCGTGTCACCGTCGGAGTCACGGGAGATTCCATGTGGCGTTGCGTGGCGCAGCTGGCGAGGGTCGCGACCGAGACGATGAGACACGAGCGCAGCGAGGACATTTGCCTAACGCAAAAGGAAGAGAACCGTTGGATCGAGAGGATAGCGGCCGAACTGCGCGCCGTAGATCGCGAGGCCGCCAGGCAACGCTTCATCGACCGAGAGCCTAACGACAAGCGCGCCACTGCGCGCGCCATCACTCAAGGCTTCAGCCGGCACGCGAACGCGCAGAAGCTGGCCGTACGATCCCGCCTCGTACAGATGGCGGTCGTGCGGCTGTGCGTGCCAGCTCAAGATGCCGCGCGAGTCGGCGGGATCGTCGGCCAGCGTCCACCGGCCCGCGCGATGGCCGTTGACGCTCACCGTCACCGCGCTCGGGAATGGCGTCGTCCCGGTCATTGGATAGCTGTTCGGATTCCGGCTCGGGTCGTGGAATCCGCCGCCCCGCATGTAGTCGCCGCCTTGCGCCGTCGTCGAATCGCGATCCTTGCCATTGAGCCGCTTCGCCGACGCTTCGACAAGAAATGTCGCGCTGGCGACGTCGGTCGGCGCGAGCCCTGCCGGCCACGGAATGCGATACTCGAAGAAGCCACTCCCCGCGCCATTCAACTTGTGATCGCCGAGCACCGTCCACTGCTTGAGCGTCCAGTGTCCACCGGTCGCCGCCGTCGCCGGTACGCGTGAGACGCGCACCCGCCGGCCATTGGCGAGCATCGCCGTCGTCGGCCCCTCGCCGGCGACGACGAACGCCGCAAAATTACGATGCAGTACTCGACCGGCGGCATCCTCGAGTCGAACCGTGAGCACGACGACGGCTGGTTCGTTAGGCATGGTCAGCGGAAGCGGCGCGAGGACCTGTGACATCCACGGCCGGTACGGCACGCGCCTGACCATCGTTGCATATCGCCGCTCTTCGCCGAGCGTGTTCCAGCCGCGAAGCTCGGCGCGGAGAATAAGGGAATCGCCGAGCGCCGAGCGTCCGCTCAGAAACGACGCGTAGAGAGGAACGTCGACATGCTCGCCAGGCCGTACGCCGCGGCTGAGCTCCGGATCTCCCACCGCCACATAGAGTGGCGAGTGGAGATCGCGAAGCGTCATCCCCTCGACGAGATCGCCGAAGCCGGTCTCTTTCGCCGACCGGTCGAAGCGCCAGTAACCGTTCCACTCGTTGATGACATCGTGGTGTTCGGTGTACAGCCAGCCGGCGAGCTTCGGATGTCGCCGGAATGCGTTCACCGCCCGGTGATAATCCCAACTCCAATCGACGTCGCCGGTGCTCCCTTCATATCCCCAAACGTTGCCGAACTCCGAGTTGAGCATTGGCTGATGATCTTGTCGCCAACCTTGTTCGAAGTTCCAGGTCGAGCCGGGAAAGGTGCTGTCGCTCAGCGTGCTGACGTGGCGCTCCCACTCCCAACCGGGCAGATACTCGTGCCAGGAATTGATGTCCGTCGCCGTGTGTCCGCGGTGGCAGCAGGGCGAGTTGTCTTCCACGAGGCGCGTTGGATCGAGCGACTTCGCCTCGGCGTACACGCTCGCCACCTTGCGCTGGGTTTCCGGTGCGTAGCGATCACTGCCTTCGGCTTTCGTCGTTAGGCCCCATGCCTCGTTGAACAATACCCACGAGAACACGGCCGGATGGTTGTAATCGCGATCGATCATGCCACGGAGCGCGACGTCGTGTTCCTGAAAGGCGGCAGTATCCGGAGGGCCCCACCAGTTCGGTACGTCGGCCATGATCAGCACGCCGAGCTTGTCGGCCCAATACAGCTTGCGCGGCGCTTCGATCTTCACGTGCTCACGGAGTCCGGTGAGGCCGATCCGCCGGGCGCGCAGAATCTCATCCCGTAGCACGCTATCGGTCGGGAAGGTGTAGTAGCCCTGTGGATGGTATGCCTGATCGAGGGCAAGCTGCAGAAAGACCGGCGTGCCATTGAGCGCGACGTACGGGAACGTCGTGCCCGGGAGATCGACGACGCTTATCGTCCGCATGCCGAAATACGTCTGGACGCGATCCTCCGTCGTACCGCCGCCGCCGACGGCGGCCGTGACCTCGTGCAGAAACGGGTCGTCGAGCGACCAACGGTGCGCGTTAGGCAGCGGCACGTCGACGTGAACGCTGGTAGCACCACGCGGGATTCGCCGGCTCACCGTCGCCTGCCCGACGCGATTCGTGAACGTTAGGCGAAGGGTCAGCTCGGTCGGCGCCGGCTCGAGGAGCCGCGCGTCGACGCCGACGCCGGACAGGTCGGCGCGCGGCGTAAAGTGGACGGCGTCGAGCGGATCGCCGCCGCGCGCCTCGAGATAGACGGTCTGCCACATGCCGCGCGCCGCGCCGTAGCCCTGCTTTCCCTCGAGCTTGAAGGGATGCGGCGCGTCGTCGACGCGCACGACGAGCTGCTGTGATTGTCCCCGGCGGAGGTGCGGTGTGACCTCGAAGGAGAACGGAGTGTAGCCCCCCTGATGATCGCCGAGCTTTCGTCCGTCGAGCCAGACACTCGTCCGCCAGTCGGAGGCCCCGAAAACGACGAACACGCGCCGGCCGCGCCAAGCGTTAGGCACGACGATGGAGCGTGCGTACCATCCGACGTTGCCGCTGTCCGGTACACCCGACAGCGGAGCGCCCCACGAGAACGGGACGACGATCTGGCGCCCGGCAGGGAGCGCGCCGTTAGGCCAACCCGAGCGCTCGCCGATGTCGCCGGGGTCGAAGGCGAACCGCCATCTGCCGTTCAGGTTCAACCACTCGGCGCGCTGAAAATCAGGCCGCGGATGCTCAGGGAGCGGCACGGCGGCGATACTCGGACCACGCTCGGCGCGCGGTGACTGCGCGCCGAGCGTGCCGGCGAACAGCGTTAGGCAGCCGAGGCGTCGCAGAGCGGTGGCGACAGAGACGCGGTTACGCACCGCAACAACATAACCAAAGTTACGCCCGCCGGTCGCGGCCGTACGGGTCTCCAAGCACGGATTCGGTGTGCAAGGCGCACAGCCAGCGGCCGTCGCGTCGCACCCAGGTGGAGGCATCGGCGGCCTTGAGCGTCAGCGGTTTCCCCTCGACGGTAAGCTGCTCGGTGACGGTGTACGCAATGATCGCGACGTCGTCTTTGGGAAAGATCACGTTTGCTTTGTCGAAGGTGAACTCATGCAGCGTCCACACTGGCGCTTCCATCATCTTGGCGAACGTCTTGCGATCGATAGCCGCGTGCCCCTGCGCGCCGGCGACTAGGCACGGCTCGCTGACCATGCTCGAGGCGGACGCCGCGTCTCCGTCACGAATGGCGTTCCAAAACTGCGTCTCGAGATCGATGATTTCCTGCTCGCCTGTGATGGTCGGCATCGTGGAACCATATTTGGTGGTTTGCGATCGGTATGACAAACTCAGACCTGCGGCAACTAAGACTTAGACCGCAGCATCATACGGTGATCGGTTCTCAGAGGATAGTGGAGGAGGTCGCCTCAACCTGCCTTTCACGCACGGCGCTGTCGGCATACAGTGAAGGGATGATCAAACAGAACGAACAGTGGAAAGCGCGTCGCGGTCGATTCTCGCGCTGCTTCCGATCGAGCGATTACTGTGACATGAGAGCACTGGCGGCGGCGGCAAGCCTGCTGTTGGCCGGCCAGCTGCGCGCACAGGAACGGCCGCGCCGACTGGACTCGTTCTTGACTCGCGCCATCGCCCTCGACGCCGGTCAGATGGCTGCTCTCTCGCGCGGGGAAGTAGTCGCGAAGGTTCTCCCGACGGCGGACGATCGCGCACGTCGAAGGACCTGGACGAGCTTCGGAGCTGCAGGCCTAACGACTGCAACTTCAAGCTGCCGGCGACGGACATGGACAAGTTGCGCACGACGATCGATTGGTCGTCGCGCGACGCCGCCACGCAGGTCGCCGCCTATGTACGCGAGCGGATGGTGGAGTATGTCACGGATTATCGCGGCCGGGGCAACGCGGCGATGGTCGTCTACGATGACCTCGGGAGTGTTCACGCGAGCGACGCCCTCGACGCCATGCTGCGCGACTCGTCGTTCGTGTTCAGCGTGGTTCCCTCGTTAGGTCGCCATCTCGCGAGTTACCCGCGGGACACGCTGGCCGGCGCCGAGGAAGTTCTCTTCTGGTCGCTCGAGGACCTGCCACACGTTCGCCGCGTCTTGCGAATCACGCACCAGACAGTGTACGAGGCGCCCGAACTGCCGGGGACGACGGTCTTCGCGGCGAAACAGATCTACGCCGATCACTACTTCGAGGCCGGGCTCGAAGTGCTGACGGCGGTGGACGACACGACGTCCACCGGCAGTGCGACGCCGGCCGGCATAACGCTCGTCGCCGTCCGCCGCTATCGATTCGATCATTTGCCGAGCGGTGGGCTGCTCAACCTCCGCGGTCGCGTCATCGGAGGTCTCCGCGATAACGTGCGTTCCGATCTCGCCCGTCTCAAGCGGGAATCGGAGCTCGCGCTGCGTGCCGCCGGCACTCAGTGACCAGAACATGACTGTATCGAAAGCGCGGAACGACGAGGTGATAGCGTTTCTTTTCGACCTCGACGGCACGTTGGTGGACAGCGTGTACCAACATGTGCTGGCGTGGCGCGAAGCGCTCGAGGAGACGGGCATCGAGCTATCGGTGTGGCGAATTCACCGCCGCATCGGCATGAGCGGAGGCCTGCTCGTGAATGCGCTCCTGCGTGAGACGGGTCGCGAGCTGTCACCGGAGGAGATCGCCGGCGTTCACCGTCGTCACGCCGCGGCGTATCGACGGTACCTGCCGCAGGTACGAGCGCTGCCCGGCGCGCGCGAGTTGCTGACCGCGCTCAGCGGCGCACGGGTTCCGTGGGCGATCGCCACGAGCGGACTGATTGAAAGCGCTCGCCCGGCGCTCGACTTGTTAGGCGTCGGCGACGACGCCGCCATCGTCACGCGGGATCAGGTTGCGCGCGCCAAGCCGGATCCCGAT
>QHUV01000125.1 GCA_003222065.1 Gemmatimonadota bacterium
GGCCTCGGTCGCGATGGTGATCGAATCGAAGCTTCGGATTCCCCTCGCCACCGCGGCGGCGACGGCGCTTCGTTCGGCACAGATGCCTGCGGGAAAGGACGCGTTCTCGACGTTGCACCCTTCCGTGACGCTGCCATCGGCGCCGAGCAGTGCCGCGCCGACACGAAATTGCGAGTACGGCGCGTATGCGCGGGCCATGGCACCCAGGGCTCGCTCGCGCAGCATCGTCATCACGCGGTCGCCCCGCGTGTCGACGATCGACGACTGGTCGCTTGCCATCCTATGCGGCCAACAGCGTCTCGAGGAACGACGTACCCGCGCCGGAAAACGGGACCGCGAACCACTCGGCGACCGTCGCACCGAGGTCGGAGAACGTCTCCCGTCGGCCGATGGTCACGCCGACGACGCGTTGACCGAGGCCGAGCAGCGGCACGCATTCGCGCGCGTGATCGGTCGATGGCGTCGTTGGATCGTTGCCGTGGTCGGCGGTGATGAAGAGCAGATCGTCCTCCCGCATCGCGGACAGGAATGATGGCAGGGCGGCATCGAAGTCGCGCAATGCCTGGTAGAACCCCGGAACATCGTTCCGGTGCCCAAATTGCTGGTCGAAATCTACAAGGTTGGCGAAAAGCAACCCACTCTCGGCGTGCTCGATCCAGCTTCGGATCGCGACGATGCCGTCCGCATTGCTTGCCGTATGCCGCGACTCGATTCCGCGCCCGGCAAAAAGGTCATCCACTTTCCCGACACCCTCGCGCGCGATCCCGCGAGAGGCGAGCGCGTCAAGAAGCGTTGGCGGCGGCGCGATCGAAAAATCGCGACGATTCTTCGTCCGCGAGTACCCGCCTTCGTGTCCGACAAACGGCCGTGCAATCACGCGCGAGACGTCGTGCGGCGCGACGAGTATTTCGCGGGCAATCTGACAGCCGGCGTAGAGCTCCGAGAGCGGGACCACTTCCTCGTGCGCCGCGACTTGAAAAACAGAGTCGGCGGAAGTGTAGAGGATCCAGGCGCCCGTGCGCTCATGCTCGGCGCCAAAACGATCGATGATTGCCGTTCCGCTGCCGGTCACGTTGCCGATCACTCCGCGCCCGGTGCGCTCGGCGAATGCGCGCACGAGAGCCGCGGGGAAGCCGTGCGGATAGGTTGGGAAGGGACGCTCGAGCTGTATGCCGGCGATCTCCCAGTGGCCAGTGGTGCTGTCCTTCCCCGCCGAATGCGGCACCATGAGGCCCCATGCCCCGATCGGCTTGCGCACGGACGGCATCCCCGCGAGCGGCGCGATGTTGCCCAAGCCGGCGCGCTGCAGGTTGGGAAGCTGCAATCCGCCCACGGCCCGCGAGATATTGCCAAGCGTGTCGCTGCCGGCGTCGCCGTACGCGTCCGCGTCCGGCGCGGCACCGATGCCGACCCCGTCGAGGACGAGAATGATTGCGCGTTTGCTCATCGCTGCTCGTCCGGCGAGCCGTCGGCGACGAACCGATCGCAATCGTGAGGAGGCCAAGGACGAGCCTCGATCGCAGGGTCATTTCGTGGCGCTTTGGCGGTGCGAGGGTTACGCGCGAACAGTTGCAAGTCCGGCGCCGTGGGCGCGAGATGCACTTCGTGCGGGCTACAAATGCGATCCCCAGCCGTGTAGCCTATCTCGATCCGTCACAGCCAGGTGTACTCCCACGTCACAGCCATCCGTCCTTTCGAACCCGCCCGGCTCCATTCACGACTTCATACCTCGAATCGCCGAGCTCCGCGACTACGTCGGCTCGACGGTGACGTTGCACGGCTGGATCACGCACCTCAGGTCGTCGGGCAAGGTCGCGTTCGCCGTCATTCGAGACGGAACCGGAATCGCGCAAGCGGTTTTCGTGAAGACCGCGCTGCCGGCTGAGGTGTGGCAGCGGTTTGCGTCACTGACCCTGGAGACGTCGGTGATGGTTCGCGGCGAGGTGCGCGCGGATGCCCGGGCGCCGGGCGGATTCGAGATCTCCGTCGCCGACCTCGAGATCATCGGCCCGAGTCCGCTGGACTATCCGATACAGCCGAAGGAGCACGGAATCGATTTCCTCCTCGATCACCGGCACTTCTGGCTCCGCAGCAATCGGCAGCGCGCGATCTTCCTGGTCCGGAATGAGATCGAGCAGGCGATCCACGATTTCTTCTACGAGCGTGGTTTCCTCCGCATCGACACCCCGATTCTTACGGCGGCCATTGGAGAGCGTAGCGGTCTTTTCGAGACTGACTACTTCGAGGAAGGGAAGGCGTACCTCGCGCAAACCGGCCAGTTATATGGCGAGGCGGCCGCCGCGGCGTTCGGAAAAATCTATACGTTCGGCCCGACCTTTCGCGCGGAGAAATCCAAGACGCGGCGTCATCTCACCGAATTCTGGATGATCGAGCCGGAGGTCGCCTGGTATGATTCGGCCGCCAACATGCGGCTGCAGGAAGATTTTGTGTCATATCTCGTGAGGCGCGCGCTGGATCGGTGCGCGGACTCACTCAAGGTCCTCGAACGCGACGTCACAAAACTCGAGGCCGTGAAGCCGCCATTCGTGCGGCTCGACTACTCGGAAGCCGTCGAGATCGTGCGGCAGAAAGGCAGCGTCACGACGCCGACGACGCGGGCGCGCTTCCCTCGCACGAGGACAATTCCAATATTGCTCAACGCCCGCCGGTAGCCGTCCGCGTAACCGAGGGCCAGCGTGGCGATACGTCGCCGCGAGTCCGCCCGATAAGTAGCGTCGTAGCTGACCGTGTCGCCGACGTCGATCACCCGGAGGTCGACAACGCGCGCCCGCAACGCGACGACTGGATCCGGCGTGATCTCCTCGCCCTCCCCTGATGCGACGCCATAGAGAAAGATGCCGGGGCGCGCCACCGTCCATTGTCGCGCGGCGTCGCGGCCATGGCGCGCGATCGCCGGGCTGTTCTCGGCGTGCACCATCTTCGGTTGCACCGGCAGGGCGGCGAGGACCTGAGCGAATCGCTCCTCCTGCGTCCGACGCGATCCGTCGTTTAGCTGCGCCGAGTGAAAATGAGTAAACACTCCTTGTGGTGGCGAGGACGCGATGGCGGTGTGGATCGAGCCGACGTCGCGCCAGGACACACCGGCGCGATTCATTCCCGTGTCGATCGCGAGATGCCACGGCAGACCGCTGTGCCGCCAGGCGGCGATCGCGTCCGCGCTTCCCAGGGTCGGCGTTAGGCGAGCGCGTCGGGCCGCGTCGAATTCCTCGATGAGGAGCGGCGTGAAGACGACGATCGGCCGCTCGATCCCGGCTCGACGTAACTCCTCTCCCTCGGTCACCGTCGCGACACCGAAGCCCCAGGGGTCGAGCTCCTCCAGGGCGCACGCGACGCGCGTTGCACCGAGGCCGTACGCGTCTGCCTTCACCATTGGCAGAAGGCGCGCGCCCGTGTGTTCCACGACACGCGCTCCGTTTCGCAGCAACGCGCCCAGGTCGACCTCGACCCAGGCGCGTGTCAGAAGACTATGCATACACTATGATTCGGCGCAGAGATCAGGAGCGCGTGCAGAGCGCGCGCGACTCCACATACGCTCTCTGCCTTCGCGAGTCGCGGAGTATAGGGAAGCCGAGGAGGCCATGCAAGCGAAACCGACACTTGAGGATACGCTATCACTGATGCGTGACTTGCGGCAGCGCTGCGAGTGGGACGCCGCGCAGACGCATGAATCGCTGCGCCCATACCTGATCGAAGAAGCCTATGAGGTAGATGACGCCATTCGTGCCGGTGATGACCGCTTGCTACGCGAAGAGCTGGGCGACCTGTTGCTTCAGGTCTTGTTCCACTCCGTCGTCGCCGAGGAACGTGGGGCGTTCGATTTTCACGATGTCGCGGAAACATTTCTCACCAAAATGAGGGGACGGCATCCCCATCTCTACGGCGAGGGTGCGCGGCAACCGTGGGAGCGGATGAAGGCGAGGAAGCGGCCGAGCATCGTCGACGGCTTGCCGGTTGATCTCCCTTCCCTACACCGCGCTTTTCGCCTCCAGGATCGCGCTGCCGGTGTCGGCTTCGATTGGCCGAACGTCGAAGGCCCAATGGCGAAAGTCGCCGAAGAGCTGACTGAGGTGCGCGAGGAAATCTCGTCTCATCCAGGTGTCGAAGCGCGATCGACGGCACCGAACTACGACGAGCACCACCAGCGACTCGAGGATGAACTTGGGGATCTCCTCTTTGCGGTCGTGAATCTATGTCGTAAGGCAGGAGTGCATCCCGCGCTCGCACTCGATCGCGCGAACCTCAAGTTCGCCCGCCGCTTTCGGCAGGTCGAGCAATTGGCCGCCGAGCGTGGCATACAGGTCGGCAGCGCGACGTTGGAGGAGCTGGATCGGATTTGGGATGAGGTCAAAGAAGGCGAAGAGTAGGTCACTCTCAATTCAACAGCGTCAGCGCGGACGAACACGGACAAAAGACACGGACTGACACGGACTGACACGGACTAAACCATAACGGCTTGATCACGGATTCCACGGATCCAACGGATTGCCCTGATCTGTTCCGTGACGATGACAACTCCACGGGCAACGAGCCCGCACGATTTTTCTTTGCGAACGACGTCGGGAAGCTCCTCGCGGCGCACCTGACCGGTGTGCCGTACCAAAAGCATCGTCCGGGCTCGTTGCGGGCGGAGGCGTAGTCGAAGCGGAGCAATGGGTGATATCTGTTTTGAATCCGGGAAATCCGTGATGAAGCTGTTGTCGCTCTTTCGTCCGCGTTCGTCCGTGCGGTGTTGTCCGTGTTTGTCCGCGCTAAAACGCTGTTGAATTGAACCGGATCAGGGTCGGGCTCTTCGCTCGAATCACCATCAAGGCTTCAACCGATGCATCATCCGGGGAAATGCGATGGCCTCTCGGATGTGCTGTAATCCGCAGATCCACGCGACAGTCCGCTCGAGGCCGAGACCGAACCCCGAGTGCACGAACGTCCCGTAGCGGCGAAGATCGAGATACCAGTCGTATGCATCCACCGGTAGCCTCTCCTCTTTGATCCGCCTTACGAGTCGATCGTAGTCGTCCTCTCGCTGGGAACCGCCGATGATCTCCCCGTAGCCTTCTGGCGCGAGGCAGTCGTCACACAAGACGGTGCGCGGGTCGGCCGGATTCTCCTTCATGTAAAAAGCCTTCGCCTGCTTTGGGTAATTCATCACGAAGACAGGCTTGTCGTAGTCGGCGACGATGAGCGCCTCGTCCTCCGCGCCCAGATCCTCGCCCCACGTCGTGACGCTGCCTTTCTGCCGCACGATCTCGACGGCTTCCGAGTAGTCGAGCCGCACGAATGGCGGCTTCACGGCCTCGAGTTTTGTGACGTCGCGTTCGAGGACCTTGAGTGAGTCCGCGCACCGATCCAGCGCGCGCCTCACGAGATATGACACAAAATCTTCCTGCAGCCGCATGTTGGCGGCCGAATCATACCAGGCGACCTCCGGCTCGATCATCCAGAATTCGGTGAGATGACGCCGCGTCTTGGATTTCTCCGCGCGAAAGGTCGGGCCGAACGTATAGATTTTTCCGAACGCCGCGGCGGCCGCCTCGCCATATAACTGGCCGGTTTGCGCGAGGTACGCCTTCCCTTCCTCGAAGTAGTCAGTCTCGAAAAGACCGCTACGCTCTCCAATGGCCGCCGTAAGAATCGGGGTGTCGATGCGGAGGAAACCACGCTCGTAGAAGAAATCGTGGATCGCCTGCTCGATCTCATTCCGGACCAGGAAGATCGCGCGCTGCCGATTGCTGCGGAGCCAGAAGTGCCGGTGATCGAGGAGGAAATCGATTCCGTGCTCCTTCGGCTGTATCGGATAGTCCAGCGGACTCGGGCCGATGATCTCGAGGTCGGCGACGGAGATCTCGAATCCGCCCGGCGCCCGGGCATCCGCGCGCACCTCGCCGCGAACCATCACCGACGTCTCCAGGGTCAGTGACGCAAACCGCTGCCACACCTCAGCCGGCAGCGCGGTCTTCACGAAAACCGCTTGCGCGATTCCGGTTCCGTCTCGAATGACGGCGAACGCGACCTTGCCCGACGACCTGAGGTGCGTGATCCAGCCGTGCAACGTCACCGTCGAGCCGACGTAGTCGCGGAGCTCGGCGATTCGAGGTATGAAGTCGTGAATGGAGCCGGGCGGGTTCGAAAGGACGGATGGCTGTGACGTGGGAGTACACCTGGCTGTGACGGATCGAGATAGGCTACACGGCTGGGGATCGCATTTGTAGCCCGCACGAAGTGCATCTCGCGCCCACGGCGCCGGACTTGCAACTGTTCGCGCGTAACCCTCGCACCGCCAAAGCGCCACGAAATGACCCTGCGATCGAGGCTCGTCCTTGGCCTCCTCACGATTGCGATAATCCTCGTCATTCCGCTGCTGATCGCGGTCAAAGCCATGGATCGGCTGCACCGGGACGCGCGCGCGCTTCGCGACAAGGAGTTCGCCGCCTCCCTCCTCCTCGGCCGATTGCGGGAAGGCCTGAACGACCTGAGTCGCGCCGAAACGGCGCTCCTCTTTGTGCATGACGCGCGAACCCGCGACGTCATGGAGAAGCAGCTCGACGCGGTCTCGCAGATCACGGACTCACTCAAGACGTTCCAGCTCGAGAAATCGGGTAACGACATAAGCCGGAACATCGGCGAGATCGTCGCCTGGGCGCATCGGGAGTATGAGGCGGCCCTTGCCGATCGTCGCGATGAGGCGGAGCAGATCTCCCAGACGCACATCGTACCGGCACTCGGGAACGCCGACCGAAGCGTCCTCGAAGCCGAGCGCGCCCTTCGGCAACGGACGGCTGAACGCGTCGCATCCGCCGCGGTCGACATCTCGCGCGCGAAAAATGTCTCGGCCATGGCCGAGTTGGGAGCGCTTATCGTCGCCGCGCTCATCGGCTTTTGGCTGACTCGTTACATCGCCCGGCCGGTCCGTGACCTGGAACGAGGAATGGAGGAAGTTGCCAACGGGAACTTCACTTACAAGCTCCAGCTGTCTCCGTCACGCAGCGATGAGTTCGGCCGGCTGGCGGCAAGCTTTGAACAGATGTCGAAGCAACTCGCCGAGTTGGACAAACTGAAAGCCGAGTTCGTCTCGGTGGCTTCGCACGAGCTGAAAACGCCGATCAACGTCGTACAGGGTTACGTCCAACTGCTCGAAGAAGGGGTCTACGGAGCCCTCAACGACGCGCAGAAGGACGTCCTGCAAACCCTCGAGGTGCAGATCCAAACGCTGGCCCGGTTGGTGAGGCAGCTCCTGGACATCAGCCGGTTCGAGGCTAGAGGCGGCAAGCTCGACGTACGGCGCGTGCAACTGGGTCCGTTCCTCGACGAGTTGGAGCGCGCCTTTCAGGTGCTCGCCCT
>QHUV01000126.1 GCA_003222065.1 Gemmatimonadota bacterium
TAGATCATCGGCTCTTCTCCCGATGTGATGTCGCCGCGCCTAACGTCGGACACGACACCGACGATGACCAAACCGCTGTCCGTCTGCCGGCGGCCAAACCCGACGTGCTTTCCGATCGCGTCGGAGCCGGGCCAGAAACGCGAGGCCGCCGCGGCGGTCACGATCGCGACCCGTTGCCGTTCATCCCACGTGATGTCGCGGCCCTTGAGCAGGCGCATCCCCATCGTGCGGAAATAGTCCGGAACCACCGCGCTCACCTGGCTCATCAGCGTCCCCGAAACGTTCGCCTCGGGGCGCTCGATGAGGCGTATGCCGTCCGAAATCCCACCCGATTGCGCCGGCGCCCGATCCGAGGCGGATACGCTCGTTACCCCGGGCACGGCAAGCAGGCGCCGCTGCAGGTCGCGATAGAAGGACGTCTCGGCCGAGTCCGGATACCGCGCTGGCAGCGTTAGGCGGAGTGCCACGGCGTGATCGGTGCGAATGCCGAGATCGAGACTGATAATCTTGCGGAAACTCTGCAGCACCAAGCCGGCGCCGACAAGCAACATCAGGGCAAGCGACAGTTCAGCAATGACGAGCCCGCCTCGAAGCCGCCACGCATGCATCGCGCCGGCGCTGCCTCGGCCGCCGTCGCGCAACGTGCTGCCGATCTCGGGATCCGATGCGCGCAGCGCCGGCCACAGCCCGAATACCAGGCCGGTGACGAGCGCGATCATCATCGCGAAGCCGAATACCCAACCATCCAAGGACACTTCATCCAGCCGGCTGATGCTTTGCGGGGCCAATGCGATCAACGTTCGCGTACCGGCGACGCCGAGCGCCACACCGAGCAGCCCGCCTAACGCGGCGAGGGCCCCACTTTCCACCAGGAGCTGGCCGATGAGGCGGGCACGACTCGCGCCAAGCGCTCTCCGGACGGTCAGCTCCCGACTCCGTGCCGCGCTTCGCGTCAGCTGGAGGTTCGCGACGTTGATGCAGGCGATGAGCAGTACGAGCGCCGACGCGGCGAGCAGAATCATGAGCGGCCGCGAGACGTCGCCGACAATCTCACTGCGCATCGAGTACACGTTGGCTGCCCAGCCCTGATCCTCTCGCGCATATTCGGTCGCGAGCTCACTCGCGACGCGACGCATGTCGCGCTGCGCGTCGTCCACGCCGACGCCCGCCCGCAAGCGGGCCGCAACGCGCAGCAGATGGTTCGCGCGATTCTGATACTTTGGAATTTGCTGAACTATCGCCGGCGCCCACACGTCGACGTCGCGGGTGTACAACCGAAAGCTAGGCGGCAACACGCCGATCACCGTCTTGCCCGATCCATTGAGGGTGATGCGCTTGCCGACGATGCTCGAATCGGCGCCGAAGCGCCTCACCCAGACCCCATATGAGAGAACGACGTCGCCGTCCGGTTCACCCGGCGCGAAAAGCCGTCCATGCAGCGGCGCGATGCCGAAGAGTGAGAACAGGTTGTCCGAGGCGACGACCGCTGAAAGCCGCTCCGGCTCCGCGCCGTCACTCAACGTCATCGTGCTGTTGAGCCACATCGCCATGTCGGTGAAGACACGGTTGCGCGTCTTGAAGTCGAGGTAGTCCTGTACCGAGACGCTGAATTTCTGGAGCGTGCCGTCAGGATTCTGCGAGTAGACGCGCACGAGCTCCGCCGGCCGCTCGTAAGGCAATGGTCGCAGCAGGACCGCGTTCACAATGCTGAAGATCGCGCTCGTCGCGCCGACGCCGAGTCCCAATGTGAGGATCACGACCGTCGCAAAGCCGGGTGATTTCCTCATCCCTCGCAGCGCGATGCGGAGATCCTGGGCGACGTGCTCGACGAGGCGAACGCCCCGGGCGTCCCGCGCCTCTTCCTTGTAGCGTTCGACCCCACCGAAGGTGAGGAGCGCCGCGCGACGCGCTTCGTGAGGTGTCATGCCGAGGCGTTCGTTCTTCTGCTGCTCGAGCTCGATGTGCAGTTGGAGCTCGTCGGCCAGCTCGCGCTCGACATGAGCGCGGCGCGTCAGCGCTCGCAACCGCCGCGCGAGGCGATGCATGAACACCATGTGAGAATCCGCCCTGTCGTTAGGTCGTAGCCATGACGGCGTCGATCGCCGTGGCGAACCGCCGCCAACTTGCGGCTTCGTTGCTGAGCTGCCGTTGCCCGGCTTTCGTCAGCTGGTAGAACTTTGCCTTCCGGTTGTTTTCCGACGTTCCCCACTCCGCGTCGATCCAGCCGCGATCCTCGAGGCGGTGGAGCGCCGGATAGAGCGAGCCTTGATTGACTTGCAGCACGTTGCGCGAGATCTGCTGGATCCGCTGGGCGACGCCCCAGCCGTGCATCGGCTCGAGCGAGAGCGCCTTGAGAATCAGCATGTCGAGCGTGCCTTGCAGGACGTCGTTCGTCTCGACGGGCATCGAAAGAGGGGCTAGGGCAAGGAAAGGCGACTCCCCATGACGTTCGACAAGAGTGAAGGCGCTCTTGTCGAATGTCAAGGGGACGGGAAGCGCACCGCGTGGCCTATGGATTCTCGCCTTTCCCCGGCGGCCTTTGTGTCCCGGTCGATTCGCCGCGGCGTCAGCGCGAGCTAGAGCACCAACAGCTTCATCACGGATTCCCCGGATTCACAACAGATTTCACGGATCTGCTCCGTGCGCGTTCATGACTCCACCCCTCACGAGCCCGGACGATCCTTCTTGTGAACGACCTCGGCAAGTTCGTCGCGCCGGGCGATTTCCCCGGCCCTCGTTCGACGTGTAGGTAGAGCTAGGAATGGCCCTAGCACCCAACTCCAACCCTAGTCCCTACTTCCATGCGATTCATGGTCATCGTCAAGGCGAACGCGGAGACCGAAGCTGGCAAGCTTCCGAGCACCGAGCTGCTCACCGCGATGGGCAAGTACAATGAGGATCTCGTGAAAGCCGGCGTCATGCTTGCGGGCGAAGGGCTCCAGCCGAGCTCGAAGGGGGCCCGCATCAAGTTCGCAGGTAGCAAGCGGACCGTCGTCGACGGGCCGTTCGCCGAGACGAAGGAGCTCATCGCCGGCTTCTGGCTCTGGCAGTGCCGGTCGAAGGAAGAGGCAATCGAATGGGCGAAGCGGTGCCCGAATCCAACGGGCGAGGAGTCGGTGCTCGAGATTCGCCAGGTGTTCGAGGCCGACGACTTCGGCGCCGAGCTCACTCCCGAACTGAGGGAACAGGAACAGCGGATCAGTGCGAAGATGTCCGCGAATGCGCAAAGCGCGGAGCGTAAAGCGCCGGGCGTAGAGCGTGGTGCGTAGAGCGTGCTTCGGTCGCGCTCCACGCCTCACGCTCACGCTCCACGCCTAACGCTCAACGCCTAACGCTCTACGCAACCATGACCTTCCTCTCCGATCTCCGCCGCGCTTTCCGCAGCCTCTACAAGGCTCGCGGCTTTGCCAGTGCCGTCATCCTCACGCTCGCGTTAGGCATCGGCGCGAACACGGCGATGTTCACCCTCCTCCGCGGTACACTCCTCCGGCCGCTCCCCAATCGCCAAGGGGAACGGCTCGTCTACCTGCGCCAGTCGGCGAAGGGCGCCGGCCAGGACAACGTAGGCTTCTCCGTCCCGGAGATCATCGACTATCGCTCGGCGACGAAGACGCTCGCCAGCATCGCCGAGTACTCGTCGATGACCTTTACGATGATCGAGAAGGACGAGCCCGTGCACATTCAGGCCGGCATCGTCAGCGGCAACTACTTCGAGGTGATGGGGCTCGCTCCGGCGCTCGGTCGCCTAACGAGCCCGCAGGACGACGGCCCGGCCGCCGCCCCGATCGCCGTGCTCTCGCATGCGTTCTGGATGCAACACTTCGGCGGTGACCCGAGCGTCATTGGACGCCGCGTGCGCATCAACGACATGGCGTCGACGATCGTCGGCGTCGTCCAGCGCGCCCCACACTACCCGACGCGCACCGACCTGTTCGTGAACATGGTGACGAGCCCGCACCACCTGAGCGCGACGATGAAGCAAGGGCGCACGCACCGCATGACGGAGGTCTTCGCGCGCCTCGCACCGAACGCGACCGTCGAGCAGTCGCGCGCCGAGATCGCGCGCATCGGGACCAACGTGCGCGCCGACCATCCGGAGGCGTACGAGCGCGCCGCGCAGTACACGATCAGCGTCTCACCGCTCCGCATGGCGCTGAATGAGCGCGCTTCGTTGACACTTTGGCTTCTCATGGGCGCCGCGGCCTTTGTTCTCCTCATTGCGTGCGCAAACGTCGCGAACTTGACGCTGATGCGCGGCGTTCGGCGCGAGCGGGAAATGCTCGTGCGGGCCGCCCTCGGCGCCGGGAGCTGGCGGCTACGACGATTGCTCCTCGCCGAGAATCTGGCCTTGGCGCTCGTCGGTGGGGCGTTAGGCGTTCTCGTCGCCTTCGCCGGACTCAAGATGTTGGTCGCGTTCGCCTCACAGCTCACTCCGCGCGCCGACGAGATTCGCGTCGACGGACTGGTGCTGACTGTCGGCTTGCTCACGAGCATCGCCGCCGCGATCGTGCTCTCATTCGTGCCGGCGGTCGGACAGGAGAATTCACTGGCCGCGCCGATGGCTGCCGCGGGACGACGGACGACCGCCGGCCGTGGACGCCAGCGCCTCCAGCACACCCTCGTCGTCGCGCAGCTCGCCGTGTGTATGGTGCTTCTCACTGCGGCCGGACTCCTCGTCCGCACGCTGACGAAGCTCAACTCCGTCGAGACAGGCGTGCGGGCGGAGAACGTTCTGACGATGGAGATTCCCATAGAGACCAACGCGCTCGATCAGCCCGCCAAGCTGTCGATGTACGAGCGTATGCGCGATCGCGTCTGGACGCTTCCTGGCGTACAGGTCGCGTCGATCGGCTCGAACGTTCCGTTGCGCAGCACGTACTTCATTCTCGAGGTTAAGGCCGAAGGGCGTGCACTCGCCTCCGGCGAAGCAACCCCCCGCGCCGTGTATAAGACTGCCGATCCGCAGTACTTCGAGGCGGCGGGAATTCCATTGCTCAAAGGGCGCACCTTCACCACGACGGACCGGCGCGAATCCGCGCGCGTCGTAATTCTCAGCAAGTCGTTCGCCGAGCGGCTGTTCGGCAATCAGGATCCGCTCGGCCGGCGCGTCGCGTGGACGGGCGAAGTACTGAAGTTCATACCCGTCTCCGGCGATTGGCGCACGGTCGTCGGCGTCGTCGGTGACACCCGCGACCAAGGTCTCGACACCGATCCCACGCCGACGATGTTTCAGCCGATGGCACAGGAAGAGGTGTTCGCCGGCGCGATGGTCATTCGGACGCGCACCGATCCGAACGTCGTTCGGCCAGCCGCTTTGCGTGCGATTCGTGAGCTGTATCCGCGACAGCTCATCGAGAACGTCGCGACGCTCGACGAGGTGCGCGATGCTACCGTTGCCCCGCGCCGCTTGAACGCGCTGTTCATCGCATCGTTCGGCGCACTGGCGATGGTTATCGCCATGGTCGGGATCGCCGGTGTGCTCGCCTTCTCGGTCAGCGCGCGGACGCAGGAGATCGGCATCCGCATGAGTCTCGGTGCCGACGCGTCGCGGGTCTTGCGCATGGTTCTCGCCGAGGGCGGCGTCCTCCTCGCCATCGGGCTTGCCGTTGGCTTCACCGGTGCGCTGGCGACATCGGGGCTGTTGCGGGGTCTGCTCTTCGGGGTCGCGCCGCACGATCCCGCCACGTTAGGCGGTGTCGCTTTCATCATCGCCGCCGTTGGTGTGGCAGCGTGTCTGCTTCCCGCGTTACGTGCGGCGCGCGTCGATCCGGCGGTGGCGTTGCGATCCGAGTGACGTTCTGGTTGAGCGCGGACTCACGCGGACGCACGCGGACGAATCGGCTCGTCCGCGTGCGTCCGCGTTAGTCCGTGTTAACCCTGACAAGCGAGATCACTACGGGACTGGCCTGGCGCCTCTCGTCCGCGCCAGCGCTTCGATCTCCGCGATTTCCCTTGGCGCGCCAGCGCTGATGCGCTCGACGCCGGATTGCGTCACCACGTAGTCGTCCTCGATGCGCACGCCCGTGTTCTCGTAGCGCATAACGAGTGGACGGACGCGCGCGATGTACGCACGGTTGCGTGGCGTGTCGGGCAGCGCCGCCAGGGCGCGAGTGCTGATGTAAATCCCCGGCTCGATCGTGAACGCATCGCCGGGCTGATACGTGCGCTCGCCGTAGTAGAACTGCGCCGGATCGTGCACGGCGAGTCCGAGCCCGTGACTGATGCCATGTACCGTCCAGAAGTACGCCTGCGTGCACGGGCGCGGAGTGGCGGTGCAATCGACGGCCCACGGCGGATCGAGCGTCGCGTCGGCGCTGTCGATGAGGCCGAGCGCCGCGAGTCCACGCGCGCGCACGGCGAACGATGAGTCCTCGGCGGCGCGCGCCAACGCGCCGGGCTTGGCGACGCGCTCGGCGGCCGCCTGTGCGTCGCGGACGAGCTGGTAGATCGCGCGCTGCGCGGCCGTAAACGTTCCGCTCACGGGCAGCGTGCGCGTGATGTCCGCCGCATACCCCTGATATTCGGCCGCGGCGTCGATGACGACTAAATCACCTGGTCGCGCCACGGCAGTGTCCTTCATGTAATGCAGCTGGGTGCCGTTGACGCCGGAGCCGACGATCGAGCCGTATGCGGCGCGCTCGGCGCCCAGCTTCTTGAACGTGTACTCGATGAGCGCCGCGACCTCATACTCGTGCTGTGGCGGCGGCGCCTGCATGACGGTGCGATGTCCTTCGGCGCTGATTTGGGCGGCGCGTTTGAGGAGCGCGATCTCCGCGGGACTCTTGCGCGCACGCAGCTGGTCGAGGAGTTGGTGCGCGTCCTTGACGACGAGCCCTGGATGACGCGCCGCCACCGCCCTCACGAATTGTTGACCCCTCGTTAGGGTATCGACGCGCGCGAAGTCCGCGTCCTCGAAGTCGGAGAGTGCGTAGAGAGGCACGCCGGTCGACACGAGCGAGTCGACGACCGTCCCGAGCGCCGCGAACGGTCGCGACGGAAGCTGGAGCGAACGCGCGATCGCCGTGGAATCGGGACGAAAGCCGTAGTAAAATGCGCGGCGCGGATCGATCGGCGTCGCGAACAGAGTGCTCGTCGCGCGTCCGCCGCGCGCCACTAGTACGAATGCCGCGTCCGGCTCATCGTAACCCGTGAGATAGTGGAAGGCGGGAAGCTGGAAGAACGTGCCGTAGTCAGTCACTGGCGTGCGTCCACCGAAGGCGATGACGACGCCGTCCCCGATATGCGCCGCCATCGAGTCGCGGCGGGCGGCATATTCGGTGGTCGAGATCTGCGCGCTGAGTGACGTGGCTGCCGCGAACAGCAGGCCGACGACAGTCATCAAGCTGGCGCGAGCGCAACGAATTTTACGCATTTCAGTTTGGGTCCAGTCGAAGACATACCAATCTGCTTCAACGGGGTCGTATACTGCCATATGGTCGTGCATCTCCTCGACGGCACCTACGAGTTGTTCCGCCACTTCTACGGGCTGCGACGCTTCACCAAAGGCGAGGACCCGCCGTTTGGCGCGGTGATCGGCGTACTGCGCACCGTACTGCAGATGCTCGAGACGGGCGCCACGCACATCGGCGTCGCGACGGATCACGTCATCGAATCCTTCCGCAACCAGCTCTGGCCCGGCTACAAGACCGGCGAAGGCGTCGAGCGTGCGCTGCTCGCCCAGTTCCATCCTCTCGAGGAGGCGCTCGTCGCTATGGGTGTTGCGGTGTGGCCGATGGTGGAGCTGGAAGCCGACGACGCACTCGCCTCCGCCGCGCACCTCGCGGAAATGGACGCGACGGCGGAGAAAATTTGCATCTGGACGCCCGATAAAGATCTCGCGCAGTGCGTCCGCGACGACCGCGTCGTGCAGGTCGATCGGCGCAGCGGAAAGATTCGCAACGCCGATGGTGTTCGCGAGAAGTTCGGCGTCCTGCCGGCGTTGATCCCTGATTTTCTGGCGCTCGTCGGCGATTCGGCCGATGGATATCCAGGGCTTCCCGGCATTGGACCGGCGACAGCCGCCCAATTACTCAACCGGCACGGCGCGATCGAGAATCTTCCGCCGGATGTGCTGCGACCCGACAAGCGTGAGCTCGCGCTCCTTTTCAAGGACCTCGCGACTCTCCGCACGAACGCGCCACTATTCCGCAATGTCGACGAGCTCCGCTGGAATGGCCCCACGACCGAATTCGACGCGTGGGCAAAGCGCATCGGCGAGGAACGTCTCGTCGAACGCGCGACGAAGGCGAATGCCGCGCTGCGTGGTAGTTCCCTTGCACGCTGACGCAGCTCGCGAATCCAGGCGAGCGGAGCCGGGAGTCCTTTCGCGCGATAAGGGTGTGGGCGCCCTCGCGTGTCGTGTGACGGGAAGCGAGCATGGCACGTTGACATCAACAAATGCTGGAGCAGCAACGAATGCTGATGGACAACATGAATGTCCAGCCCGAGTGCCGTGGCTGCGATCACGATCCATCACGCGGGTTGCGACCCGCCGTCATGGGCGCGCACGAAGATGGGATCGGGCGGCGGACCTTTCTGATTCAGAGCGGGATCTTGACGGCAATCGCGGCGCTCAGCGCGTGCGGAGGCTTGGGCGGCGGAGAGATCACGGCGCCTAACGTAAACAGTACAATCAACATCAGCGACTATCCTGCGCTCGCGAACATTGGGGGCGTGGCCATCTTCACACTCGGATCAGCACCACTCGCTGTCGTGAGGACGGCAGCCTCGACCTTCCTCGCGCTGTCGCGAGTTTGTCCGCATCAGGGTGGAACTGTGCAGCGGTCGGGCAACGATTTCGTATGCCCCGTGCACGGCGCGACCTATGACCTGACGGGACAATGGATCGGCGGACAACGGGCGTCGAGTCTCCATCGGTACACGACCACGTATGACGCCAGCGCGGGCACACTCGCCATCAGTTGAACACTGTCGCCGCTAGTTGGAAAAGGAATATGTGCCGGAGCGAACATGATCGTTGCATGCGCCCTGCTGTTCGGGCTGGTTCAGGTGCCGCAGCTTCCGGTTGCGGTCCGAACATCATGGGTCGGCCCAGTCGGCGTGGTGCGGGCGGCGTTGCCCGCTGACACACTGCGCGGCCTAACGACCCGTGTCGCGCCGATACCTCCAGTCTCTCCCGACACACCGGAGGTGCGCCGGCCGCG
>QHUV01000705.1 GCA_003222065.1 Gemmatimonadota bacterium
CCTCGTCTTCGTTTGAAAGCTCCGAGCTGATTGCCTCGACTCGCCGCTCTGAGCTGGGCTCATTCGTCGATGTCGCGAGCGGTCCTCGTAGGCTCCTGCCGCTTCATGCTGCCTTACGAGTCTTGTCCGGCTCGGTGGCGGTGCCAAAGCCCTCCCGCTTCATCACCCCCCACCGCCGATCGCCGCGCAGCATCCGCCAGAACGCCTTGAGCCGGAACGCCAGCGTCACCTGGCGGAAGCCGAAGTTTTCGATCAGCGTCGCGAAGAGAAGACGCAGGACGTCACCGCGTCGCCGGTAGCGCCGGAAGCTCACTTCCTCGAGCAGAATCGCCCACACGGACAGTAACATTCCGTACAGTACGACGACCGAGAGGAACAGCCACACGAAGTCGAGGTCGACCACGCCAAGCGTTAGGCCGAGTGCCATGCCGACATACCCCAACACCTCGACTGCCGGCGACAATGCTTCGCCAAAGAGAAAGAAGGGATAGGCAATCAGACCGACGGCGCCGTAGCGGAAGTTGAAGAGCAGATCCCGATGCACCCACAACGTCTCGAGCAGGCCTCGTTGCCAGCGCTCGCGTTGCCGTCCGAGCACGCGAATCGACGTCGGGACCTCCGTCCACGCCACCGGATCCGGAATGAACGACATCGTGTCCGGGAGACGATGCTCGCGCAGATATCGGTGCAATCGCACAACGAGGTCCATGTCTTCCGTGACACTGCCAGTGCGGTATCCACGTATCGCGAGCAGATGGGAGCGTTTAAAGAGTCCGAACGCGCCAGAAATAATCAGGTTTCCGCCTAGTCGGTTCCACCCCAGGCGCCCGAACAGGAAAGCGCGGAGATACTCGAGAACCTGCACCGCCGGCAGCAGGCGCCGGTCAACGCGCGCCTCGAGCACGCGGCCATGCTCGATCACGCAGGAATTCGCGACGCGAATCGTTCCGCCGACCGCGGCGACGGGCTTGCCTAACAAGAACGGTCGCGCGAGGCGAAGCAGGGCATCGGGCTCGATGAGCGTGTCGGCGTCTACCGCTAGAACGTAGGGGAAACGCGCCGCGTTGAGCGCGGCGTTCAGGGCGTCGGCCTTGCCGCCATTCTCCTTGTCGATGACGAGGAGCTTGGAGTATCGGCGCGAGCGGTAGTACGCGCGCACCGGCTTGGTCGGAACGTTGATCATGAACGCCGGCGGCACTTCGTACAGGTCATACGCCCCGAGCAGCCGCGTCATCGTGGCGTCCGTAGAGCCGTCGTTCACGAGGACGACCTCGTGATGCGGATACTGGAGCGTCAGAAAGGACACGACGCTTTCGACGATCGTTATCTCCTCGTTATGCGCCGGCACGAGAATGCGCAACGGCGGCAGCGCCTCCGTCCCGAGAACGAGCGTCAGCTGTTCGTCCTCGGCGAGGTGCCAATGCGACCACAGCTCGGGAATCGACAGCAAGAGTAACAAGGCGTAGAACGAGTTGAGGCTGAGCATGTAAAAGAGCGCGAACCCGTCCACCCAGTGCAGCACGGCAGCGATCATGCTTCGGCAAGCTCCATGACGGCGCCGTCCGAAAGGCCACTCACCATCGACGCCATGTCGGCGGCAAACCGGTCGGGACGCTCGCGAGCGACACGAAGCGCGCGGCGGCCCGCCTCACCGAGCTGTGCGAGCGCCAGCGCCGAACGAAAGCGCACCCACCACGACCGATCGGCAAGGCCGTTGCTCAGCTCCGCGACGGCGTCATTCGCGCCAACGGCTCCCAAAGCACGCGCCGCCTGAGCGCGCACGCGCCAATCGCTGTCGCGCATCATCTCGCGCAATGCCTCTTGGGCGTCGGGATGCAGAAACACACGCACGATCGGCGGACGCGTATGCAGCGTATCGAGCACATGCTCGACGAGCGCGTAGTCGCCGACGCGCGTTAGGCACGTGCTCGCCGCGGCCTGGACTGCCGCGTGCCGATCGCCAAGCAACTGCCGAAGCAGCGTTCGATCGCGGAGGCTGCCAACGACGGCCAAGAGCCGCGCGGCGTCAAGTCGCCGCCACCACCAGCGCGACGTCGACTGCGCGAGGGTGCGACGCACCCAGCGATCCTCGCGCAATGCCCGAGCGAGCTGGGCCAAGTGCTCGGGCGCCGCTCTTGGTGCGACATGGATCGTGAGTTGATCGAGCGCCTCTCGCTCCGGCAACCGACGAAGCACGTTCGCGAGATCCGCCGCCGTACCTTTGCCGAGAAGCCACCGCTGAAACGGCTCGGCGACCATGTTCGCCGCGGCCGCTGCGGCGCGGCTGCGATGCGAGCGGCGCGCGCGGTTGACGAAGAGCAGCAGCACCAGCAGCGCGAAGAAGGCGCCCTGAACGACCGCGACGAAAAGAATGACGGAGAATCTCATGCGCTCCGTCGCGATCGCTCCAACCAGGAAGGAACCTTCGCCATGAGAATTCGCAGATTCACGGGCTTCGAGACGTAATCGATCGCGCCGGCGCGATAGGCGCGCAGCTGCTCCGCCTCACCGGCGCGCGCCGTGAGAAAGACCGTCGCGTAGACGCCCGGACGCTCGACGCGGAGGCGCTCGTGGAGGGAGAACCCGTCCAGCCCAGGAAGATCGATGTCGAGCAAAATGAGTGGCGCGCGAGATCCGACGGGCAACGCCAATAGTCCGGTCAGCGCGTCGGGTCCGTTCGCGTAATGCAGGAACGTGAAACCGGACGATTCCAGCGCATAACGCAGCATTTCGACGAAGGTGGTGTCGTCCTCGACGATGATGAGGTCAGGGCACGTCGGACACGACTCGGACCGCTGCGGCCTTCCGGACGGATTGCCGTCGCGATCTACGTCCGGCGATGGCGCATGGAGTGGAAGCCCGGAGGCCGCGACGGCACCGCCTTCCCCGAGTACGCATGCTTCGAGTGCGTTGGCAAATTCGGCGGTCATCGCCGCGCGGCGGTCAACGTCGAGCGACGGATCGCCGACCCAGCGGATCGCGATCTCCTCCAGTTCGGAGGCGAGTCGACTCGCCTCCGGGAAGCCGAACGATCCCGCCGCGCCATGAACGCGGTGCAGCTCACGACGCAACGCCTCGACCACTTCCGGCGCGCTAGCAATCACGGCGAGCTGCGCCGATAGCCTGCGGAAGGCCGCGACGGTATTCGCAATCGTAATGCGATAGCGCTCGCGCAAAACGCGTAGCGCCTCGGCAGTCTGGTCGTTCGAGGGGGAACGGCTGTCCAAGGGGCGTTGCCGCCAGTGGTGGGTGTTCGTCGCAAGAAGCGCCGGCCCGCCGCATCGAGGTTCATCCCTCGCGCCGACCGGCTGGCAACTCCCGACGTAAGACTGATTTGCCCGCGCTTGCGTCACCGCTCGGTCTCCCAACGTCATGCGACTGCTTTGCGCCGACGACGAAGAGGACATACGGACCATCCTGCAGCTGGCGCTGAGCCTCGATCCGGACCTCGAGGTCGAGCTGGTCGAATCGGGTGAGGCCGCGCTCGCGCGCGCACGCACGGGCCGCTTCGACGCCATCGTCCTCGACGGGATGATGCCCGGCCTGGATGGCTACGAGACCTGCCGGCGACTCAAAGCTGATCCGGCGACGGCGAGCCTGCCGGTCATCTTTCTGACCGCGAAAACGCAGCGCGGCGAAGTTGAGCAGGCACTCAATCTGGGCGCGGTCGCTTGTCTCATGAAACCGTTCGACCCGATGACGCTTGCCGCCCAGTTGCGCGCGGCACTAGGGCGCTAGGGCGATATGTCTCC
>QHUV01000127.1 GCA_003222065.1 Gemmatimonadota bacterium
CGTCATCGATCACCATGTGGCGTCGGATGATCCGGCCGGAGACATCGTGTTCGCCGACACCTCGGCGTGCGCGACGGGAGAGCTGATCTACGACCTCGCGTGCGAGCTCGACCTGGCGATCACGCCGGAGATCGCGCGCTCGTTGTACGCGGCGATTCTCACCGACACGGGAGCGTTTCGCTACAGCAACACCACGCCGCGGAGTCACGCGATCGCCGGTGATCTGCTCTCCCGAGGCGTCGATCCTGAGGAGATGTATCAGCGCGTCTACGCCTCGGCGCCGGCCGGGCGTGTTCGTCTGCTCGCGGAAGTGCTGGGGAGCTTGGGCGTGGACGAGCAGTGTGGGGTTGCGTGGCTGACGATGGGAGCGGGTTCGCTCGAGCGGCATAGTGTGCGCTCGGAAGACCTCGACGGCGTCGTCGAGCATGCGCGATCGATCGCCGGCACGCGCATGGCGATCTTCTTTCGCGATCTTGGCTACGGCAAAGTGAAGATTTCCTTTCGGAGCACGGGCGACGTGGACGTCAATCAATTCGCGCGACGCTTCGGCGGCGGCGGGCACGTCAAGGCGTCGGGAGCGCTCGTCGCGGGGACGCTCGACGAGGTACGTGACCGCGTCGTGAGTGACGCGAAGGACTTCCTCGGCTGCGGTCCGACGGGAAGGTAAATTCCGGGAATGTCTTCACTTCAAGAACGTATCGAAGCCGCGCTTTCGCGCGTGCGGGACCCTCGCAGCGGTCGGGACGTGTTGACGGCGGAGAAGGTACGTGACATCGCGACTTCGACGGCCGGACGCGTTCGCCTAACGTTGCTACTCGCCGCCGCGGACGACCCGACGCTGGCGCGCGACGTTCGTCAGGCGCTCGAGCGCGTGGAGGGCGTTACCGAGGTGCGCGTCGACGTCCGAGACGCTACCGCGCCCGTGACCACACCGGCGCGTCCCGCGGCGTCGTCCAAGCGTGCACTGCCGGTGATCGAGACGCGGCAGGCGGCGCCGCGACCGTCGGCGCCGACGCCGGTGGCGTACCCGAACCTCGGCATGATCATCGCCGTCTCGAGCGGAAAGGGCGGCGTCGGCAAGACCACGGTCGCGACGAACCTCGCCGTGGCGCTCGCGGCGCAAGGCGCGCGCGTTGGGCTGATGGATGCCGACATCTACGGGCCGAACGTACCGCGGATGATGGGGGTCGATGAGCCACCCTCGGTCATCGACGAGAAGATCATTCCCCTCGTGGCGCATGGCGTGAAGGTGATCAGCCTCGGCTTCCTCATCGAGAAAGAGCAGCCAGCCATTTGGCGTGGCCCGATCATCATGAAGATCATCACGCAATTCGTGCGTGACGTGGCTTGGGGAGAGCTCGACTTCTTCGTTGTCGACATGCCACCCGGTACCGGCGACGCACAGCTGTCGCTGGTACAGTCGACGAATGTGAATGGCGCAATTATAGTCACGACTCCACAGGAAGTGTCCGTCGGTGACGCGCTCCGCGGTGCAAAGATGTTCCAGCGCGTGAACGTGCCGGTATTGGGCATCGTCGAGAACATGAGTTGGTTCGAGTGCTCGCATTGCGGGAAGCCATCGGCACTGTTCGGGTCGGGAGGTGGCGAGCGTCTCGCCGCGGCCTTGGAACTCCCGCTGCTCGGTCAGATACCACTTTACCCACGCGTGTTGGAGGCCGGCGACCAGGGACAGCCGATCGTCGTCGCCGATCCGGCATCGTCAGCCGCGAAGGCGCTCGTACAAGTCGCCGATCGGGTGCGCGAGGCCGTGCACGCCACGGCGCGCTGACGGAGGCGCGCCGCCGCCGCCGCTCAGGTGACGTCGACAACAGAGGTCGTCGAGCCGGGAAGCGTTCCGCTCGATCCCCGTGACGGGCTCGCGCCAGTTGCCGTCGCTGATCGCCGCACGGCGGCGCATCTCGTCCACGATTCGTTAGGCAGGACGATCGCGCGAGTCGCGCTGCCGGCCGTCGCGTCCTCGTTACTGATGACGCTCTTCGCGTCGGTCGACGCGTTTTGGGTTGGGACACGACTTGGCTCCGACGGTCTGGCGGCCGTCTCGACGTCTTTGTTCTGGATCTGGATGATGATCGCGCTGGCCGAGATGATCGGCGTGGGCCTAACGGCGGTCGCCGCGCGCCGGCACGGTGAAGGCCGTCCAACCGATGCGGCGGCGGTCGCCGGAGATGCCCTGATCTTCACACTCGCCATCGGCATCGCTGTTTCGGCGATTGGACTTGTTGCGCTGCGCGGCCTGTTCGCTGTGATGCACACGCCGCCAGCGGTGACGGGGCTGGGCGTCCATTACCTGGGGACGTATCTACTAGGCATCCCGCTCATCTACGGATTCTTCGCCGTGGATGCGACCTTTCGCGCGTCGGGCGATACGCGAACGCCCTTCATTCTGCTCATCGCATCCGTTGCGGTGACTCTCGTGCTCGACCCGGCGCTGATGCTCGGTTGGGGTCCGCTGCCACGGTTAGGCATTGCCGGTGCCGCGATTGCGACCGTGTGCACCCGGGGCGCAGCCTTCGCGATGGGAGTGATTCTCACGATAAGGCGAAAGTTGCTGCACTTGCGCCGCCCGCAACTGGGCTCCATCACTGCCGTCTGCCGTGTCGGACTGCCGACAGCCGTCACTGGCATCGTGTTCAGCATTATTTATATCGCCGTCACGCGAACGGCGACGCAGTTTGGAACGCCGGCCCTCGCCGCGCTCGGCATCGGGCATCGTGTGGAGAGCTGGCTGTTCATGGTCGGCGTCGGCTTCGGCGCGGCGACGGCGGCTATCGTTGGCCAGAACCTCGGTGCAGGGCAGCTGAAGCGCGCCGAGCGCGCGGGGTGGCTCGCGGCAGGTTTCTGCTCGGTGCTCGGCCTCGCCGCCTGTGTCGTGGACTTGTTATACGCGGAGCGGCTCGCGCGACTATTCACGAATGACGCCGCGGTTGTCATCGAAGCCGCGCGCTACCTGCGCATAGCCGCTATCTCACAGTTGGGCATTTGCGCGGAAATCGTGCTCGAGGGCGCCCTCGGTGGCGCAGGGGAAACGCTCTCGCCGATGATCGCGTCGTCCGTCTTTACCGCGTCGCGCGTACCGCTCGTGCCGGTGATGGCGAGTCGTTGGGGAAGTACCGGAATCTGGTGGGCGATCTCGGTGACGGCGATCGGTCGAGCCCTCAGCATGATCGGACTCTGGCGGCGGGGGCGTTGGAAGCGCAGATCGGTGTGATATGCGCCCCGTGATCACGCTACTGACAGACTTCGGCACGGCGGACGGATATGTCGCCGAGGTGAAGGGAGTCCTTCTCTCGCGGGCGCCCGAAGCGACGATTGTCGACGTGACTCACGACGTGCAGCCGCAGGACGTGGAGGCTGCCCGGTTGATCCTGGCGCGTGTTTGGCGACGGTTTCCGATGCGAACGATCCACATCGTCGTCGTAGACCCGGGCGTCGGCACCGAGCGGGCGGGTCTGGCCGTTGAGAGCGATGAGCACCTCTTCGTCGGCCCGGATAACGGCGTGCTGTCGCCGGCGCTGCTGATCGCTGATGCGCGGGCGGTAACGCTCGCCGTGCCTCATGGCGCATCGGCGAGCTTTCACGGCCGCGACGTTTTCGCGCCGGCGGCTGCCATGCTGGCGTTAGGCGCGCCGATCGACTCACTCGGTGTCGTGGCACTCGAGCCGCTGATCCGAAGAACGCCCGAGCCGCGCCGACGCGAAGACGGCGCGCTATCGGGCGAGGTGATTAGCATTGATCGGTTCGGAAATGCGATCACGAACCTCGTCGGCTTGAGGTCCGGGATTGTCGAAGCCGGTGGCGCCGCGCTGCCACTCCGCCGAACCTACGGCGACGTTCCTTCGGGGGCGCCGATCGCGCTGGTCGGGTCGAGTGGCCTCATCGAGGTGGCGGTACGCGACGGAAGCGCCGCGCGCGTCTTGCACCTAACGAGAGGAACCACGGTCGTGTTTCGCGCAATGTCGTGAACGAGCTCAGTCCTCGACCCGATCCAGCTCGATGCCGCCGAAGGTCGTCTGGGCGCGCAAATGTAGGTGATACTTGGCACGGTCCCAGTTGTCGCTGAAGTATGCGTCGCCGCGCTTCTGCAGTCCCTGCTGTTCGAACGATGCGAAAACTTTCTGAACCTCGAGGCGCACGCCGACATCTCGCGGCACATGGAGCGTCACCTTCCCGAGCGTCAACTCGACGTCGACATTCATGTCTTGCGACCACTGGCCGCTGAAGTCGAGCTCGACGCTTCCCACGCCGCCCTGAACGCGAACCGACGCCGCGTTCGTGTTCCCGAGATTTCGCGCCTCGAAGCTTGCGGCGCCGACGTCAATGTCGAGTGAGCGCATGTGCGCCCGATTCGGAGCGGAAAAATCGAGTACTGCTTCGCTCGCGCCCGAACCCAAGCGGACGCCAAGCAAATTCAAGCCCCCGAGATCCATTGTGGCCTTCGTCGCGCCAAGCTCCAACTCGAGATCCATTGGCACGGTGCGCGAGAGCGAGAGACGCAACTCGCCCTTCGTTTGATCGTTCGTGTAGCCGCTGAATCGTCGCGACTCGCCTTGAACGCCAAGGTTGAGCATCCGTTGGGCCGCATCGTACGTGTGCACCGGAGTCGTAGTCGCTTCGTCGTACCGAAGCGTCATCGAGTAAAGCACGGGTGCGTTCGTCGCCGCGACATCGAACCGCCCGGCGCCGTAGTGGACACGCACGTGATGCTCCGCGGAATCTCTAACCTGGCGAGTTGATTCCAGAGTGCGCCATGCCTGCGAGGCAGCGACGCGCCATGGCGCGATCGCGGCAAGCGATAACGCCATGATCCGCGCGGCGTGCTTCACGATGCGTCCTTCATTGCCGTTACGGGACGCCTCGCTGCTGCCACACCGGTAACGGGAGTCGGCGTTTGCCAGGCGAGATCTTCAGGCGCCGGCCGGCGTGTCGAACCGCCTGCACGTTGCCGAGCATCGAGGCGCTTCGTGCCGGCGCGCGACAGTATTGCCGCGCCCAACCCAAGCGTCACAGCGACCCAGCTCACGGAAAGTGCGATGCCGCGCAGAACTGCACTGGCGACCGGCTGCCAACTGAAGATCGCCGCCAGCAGCCACAGACCCATGTACAGCACCAACCCGATGAAGAGCGCGCGAACGTTGGCGCCGCGGGCCGCGCTTGTCGATCCAGGATCGGTGCGCGACCAGAAGCCGCCGGTGAGGCGAGCAACGGCGAGGAAGCCCAGTGCGAGCAAACCGGCGACGGCGATGCAATAAGCGACGGCAGCGAACGGGATCAGCAGAATACCGATCACCGTCAAAAAGAGTCCAATGCACAAGAGCATCAGCACCGGCAGCGCCATGATCTGACCAAGCACCCCGAACCAGAACGCCCTGGTGAAATTCCCTTCCATCGCCTCGACGACGCCGTCCATGTTCGGCTCGGCGAAGATCAGCACGCCGACACCGATGATCACCAAAACGGCAAACCAGCCAAGTACGAGCTTGACCGATTGCCATGTCGTCATCGGAACACGTGCTTGTACCGCGCGGACGACATCGCCCGTTGGCGCGCTCAGCGTGAGGCGCTCTCCGTCGATTCGACCGCCGTCGAGCACCACCCGACCACCGATCGATACAGCGTCCCCAGAGATGACGCCGCCATTGTGTACGACGATGTCGCCATCTACGACGTAGGCATTTCCGTCGAGCCGGCCGAAAACGTCCAGCGAACCCTCGGCGACCGAAACCGGCCCTCGTACCGTGGCCGCGGCAGACACAGCGCGAGGCCCGACAGTGAAGCTATCGGCAGGAGGGAGCCGGTTTCCCTCGGATCGTGTGCGAAGTTGTTGGATCCGCTTCCGAACGCGATCCGTGAGAGGCTGAGTCTGGGAGGCGCTCGCGTTGGAAGGCACAGGGCGCGTCGCGGAGCTTTGCGCGTCCGCGACCGATACCCAAAGGCTGATGAGCGCGAGCGTGACGGAAAAGAATGTCACGGCCGCGCTAGCCGGTCGTGCTGCCATGCCTATGCCCGCCTACGGCTCGAAGCGAGAGCGATTCTACGAAGGCCGAACGTGGTTGCTCCGGCGGTCACGAGAAAGCCGCCAAACAACAGCAACAGGCCGATCGTGCCGGCCTGGCTGATTAGAGCGAGCGTCTGCGAACCAAACAGGGCGAGGAGTGCATCACGCGAACCGTCCACGACGAGCTCGCGCAGCCGACTTCCCGCAATGCCTGTCCCGAAGACAAGCAGGTCCGTCTGGGACGCGAGCCATAGGATCGCGATTGTAAGCATGCTTGCGACCGTCGTCGCCAATCCGAGAGCGACGGCGCGGGCAGGTCGCGAATCGGGGACCCATTGACGCACCGCATTGCGCACCGTGTCGCGCGCGGCAACGTGCCAGGGCACAAAGACCGGGACCTGCGCCATGACCGTATCAGCGAAGCTGAAGGAGGGCGCGAAGTGGGGCAGCTCCTCGATCGCGTCAGTCACGAGGCGGGCGTCCTCGAGCCGGGCCATGCAATCGGGGCACGAGCGAACGTGCGCCTTGAGGGGGGCAACGCCAAAACCCTCCTCGTCATCGAGGAGGAGGTCGATCTCGGTCGGGAGAAGGTGACGATGATTCACGGAGAGGTCTACGCGCTTGTTCGGAAATGGGTTTCAGTGGAAACGGAGGAAATTTTCGGGGTACAATCAAGGCTCGAATGCGCCGTGAGAAAGCTCACAAAAGCCGGTCATCGGGAAGTAGGCTCGGGGGTGCAATTGGTCGCCGCTAACCTTCGGCCTTGAGGTGCTCGAGTGCTCGCCTGAGCTCATGGCGGGCGCGATGGATGTAGGTCTTCACGGTGCCCAACGGCAGATCGAGGGTCGTCGCGATCTCCTCGTAGGACCGTCCTTCGACATGACGGAGCAGGATGCATGATCGATACTCAGGACGCAGGCGGCT
>QHUV01000706.1 GCA_003222065.1 Gemmatimonadota bacterium
AGGGCTCGAAGATGTGGGCTTGCGTCGCCTTGTCCATTCCCTTGCCGGTATCGCTCACGGCAAGGAGCACGTACGGGCCGGGCGAGGCATTCGCGTGCATCGGGCCATACCCTTCGCCGAGCGTGACGTTCGACGTCTCGATCGAGATCCGCCCGCCCCGAGACATCGCGTCCCGCGCATTGACGACCAGATTGACGATGACCTGCTCCAGCTGGCCGGCGTCGGCGTTCACCAGCGCGAGTTGCGGATCGAACTGTGTCACGAGTTGAATGTCCTCGCGCAAGAGCCGCCGGAGCATCTTCTCGAGATTGCCGGTGAGCGCGTTGAGGTCGAGGACGTTCGGCTGCAGCACCTGACGCCGGCTGAACGCGAGCAGCTGACGCGTTAGGCTCGAGGCGCGGTTTGCCGCGTTGAGTATTTCCTGAACGTCATTCGTGTGGGGGCTCTCGCGAGGCAAATCGGCCATCACCATCGCCCCATAGCTCGTGATGACGGTGAGTAGATTGTTGAAGTCGTGGGCGATGCCGCCGGCGAGCTGGCCGACGGCTTCCATCTTTTGCGCCTGCTGCAGCTGCGCCTCGAGTCCGCGTCGCTCGGTCGTCTCGGCCACGAACATGCCGATGCCGATCGGCGGCCCCTCCGTCAAGGCGACAGGAAAGCAGCTCGCACGCAGTTGACGCTCGATGCCACCCTTTCGTTTGGGGCTGCGCAGCAGCTCCACGTCGACGATGGCCTGCCGCTCGTCGAGCACACGCCGAAGCAGCGCCTCGCGTTCTTCGCCAAGCTCTGGTTGGAACTCACTGACGAGTTGTCCAACGTGCGCCGCGGCGGGCTTTCCATTGAGCTGCGCAAGCGCGTCGTTCACGCGCAGATAGCGAAGCTCGCGGTCGAGCAGCGCGAATCCGATCGGCGCGCTCGCGATGACCACATCGAAGAGGGACAGCGTGTTCTCTCGCTCGCGAGCTGCCGCTTCGACCTTGGCCGCCATGGCGTTGAAGGACGCGGCCAACCGCCCGAGCTCGTTCTCGGAAGAGACATTGGCGCGGCGGGTGTAATCGCCGTCGGCGATGCCTTCGGCCGCGCGCGAGATGTCATCCATTGGACGCGTAATCGAGCGGCTCATTCCCCACGCGGCGATCACGCCGAGCGCGATCATGAGCAGCGCGATGATACCGGCGCCGTAAATGAATTGCCGCGCCGGCGCGATGGCGATGCGCCTGGGAATCTCGATAGTGACGAGCCACGGCGTGGTCGCCACGGCGTCGGTGGCACTCACCTGCATCACATGGTCGCGAGGATACTCGATGGGCGAGTCCGATAGCGGCGAGCGCGACGGAGCCGTCACGGTTCCCGCAAGGTCGGTCCACAGGCTGCCGTCAGCATTCCCGAGGAGGAAGGAAGCGCCCGAACCGATGAGATCGCGGACGAACTGCAACGATTGCCCCGTGCCGAGCCGACGCGTCTCGACGAGATAGCCTAACGGGTCGCGTCCGGCGACGACTGGAGCAACAACGTCGTAAACGATGGTCTTCTGCTGCAGGCGAAGGGGACTGACCCAAGCGCGCATGGCCGACTGAGTGGAGTCAGACGGCGCAAGTGTAGGGGAAGCTCGACTGCTGTCGCCCGGCGGAAGTGAATAGCGCAGCTGGCCGCGCGACCACAACGCTCGCGATACGATTTGCGGCAACCGTCCGATGTCGCCGCGCAGCGTCACGTCGACCGCGGCTCGGGAGCGTGGCGAATCGCGCCGCAGAAAGTGGACGACATTGGAGTCTGACGCCAGGAGGTGAGCATTCCGGCGAAGGCCGAGCACCGACTCGTGGAGCATCCCGCCGACCTGTTGCGCGGCGTTGGCCACGCGTTGCTCAGTGGCGGCGATCATGGCGCGCTCGACTTGCTTGTAGCCGAAGCCGGACAGCACGGCGACGACGACGAAGACGAGCGACGAGATCAGAAGGGGCAGCTTGCGCCGAAGCGGCTGCTGCAGGAGGAATGACGGCACGTGAGGATTGCGGAGCCGCCGATTCGTGGCGGAACGTTCGTGACTTCTCAAGAGACTGGCGAGGTAGAGCCGGGAGCGCGTCTCAGCAGCGATCGTCAACTCGGGATTCTCACTGCCGGCGCGCCGAACAACGGTCAATCTCGCGCCGGCGGACCGAAAGAAAGATGGCACCGGATTCGACCTCCCGATCGCGTTAGGCGTGCTCGTCGCCACGGGCCAGATTCCCGCTGATTGTGTTCGACATGTCGCCGCGGTGGGCGAGCTGGCGTTGGATGGAGCGATACGACCGGTGCGCGGCGTGCTGCCGGTCGCTCGGCTCATCGCTCGCGATCGAACCGCGACGCTCATCGTTCCGCCGGGTAACGTGCACGAGGCGCAACTCGTCGGTGACGCTCGACTCGCGGCGCCAGAGTCGTTAGGCGAGCTCGCGCGACAGCTCCGGAGGCGACGTCTCGAGGTCCCCGATGTCGTGCCCAAGACAGACATGGTGCCCCTCGATGGCCCCGATCTCCGCGAAGTGATCGGGCAAGAGGCCGCAAAGCGCGCGCTGGAAAT
>QHUV01000128.1 GCA_003222065.1 Gemmatimonadota bacterium
GAAGAAGTCGGGGAACCGGAACATTGCGTCGGCCGTCGCGAACCCACCGCCCGAGTGGCCCCAGATTCCCGCCTTGTCGATGTCGATGAAGCGATAGCGCTGCGCCAACTCGCGCATGCCCGCGACTTGATCCGGGAGGGTGTTGTCCCCCATGTGGCCGTAGTAGAAATCCGCGAACGCCTTCGAGCGGCCGGGCGTCCCCATGCCATCGATCGCGACGACGACAAACCCGAGCTCGGTGAGCGCCTGATTGTCGCCGCGCGCCGGCGCGAAGCTGCGTGTGCCGACACTACCCGACTGCGGACCCGGATAGATGTAATTGACGATCGGATACTTCTTCGTCGAATCCAGCTTCGACGGCGTGAACATCAATCCATAGATGTCCGTCTTGCCGTCGCGCGCCTTGACACGGAACGGCGTCGGCGGATGCCAGCCGCTGGCGAGCAATCGTGTGATGTCGGCGCGCTCGAGGGTTTGCGCCACCTTTCCACTCGCATCCCGGAGGACGGTGACCGGCGGCGTATCCGGCGTCGAATACGAGTCGACGAAGTATGCGCCGTTAGGCGAAGCGGTGACGACATGGTTGGCGTTTTCGGGCGTGACGAGCGTGAGCCCACGGCCGTCGAAGCCAATTTTATACAATTGCTGGAAGTACGGGTCCCGGCCCGGTTGCTCCTGGCCACTTCTCATGAAATAGACTTGTCGCTGTTTTTCGTCCACGCGCACGATGTCGTCGACGTTCCCTTCTCCCGTCGTGATCTGATTCTTGAGCTGCCCCGTCGTTAGGTCGTAGAGATACAAATGCAGCCAGTTCGCGCGCTGCGACCACCAGATCAGCTCGTTCGACGCCGGCAACACGCGCCAGAGATTCTCCCGCAGCGAGGCGTCCCCGACTTGCGTCGGCATGTGCTCCTCGAACAGCGTCCGCACCGCACCCGTCTGCGCGTCGGCGACGCGAAACCAGGCCGTCTTGTGATCGCGCGAGCTGGAGACGAACGCCAGATGGGAGCCGTCGGGATACCACTCCACGTCGCAGATCCCGCCGGCGCACGCGATGTGATCGGACACGGTCGACCGGTGCTGGTCCGGCGGCATCTGGAACCTAACGATGACCGGTGCGCCGCCTGGATTCAGCTTGATCACCACGCGGCTGACGCGGAAGATCACGCTGTCGCCGGGGAGCGGATACTTCCACGCCTCGAGCTGCGGCGCCCCGGCCTTCGGCGAGACCAGGTACATATCGCGCGTGCCGCGCTCGTCCTGCTGGTAGGTCGCGAGCTGCCGGGAGTCCGGTGACCAGCTGACGATCGGCCGGTCGCTGTGCACCCATCCGGCGTTGTCGGTCGCATACCCGAAATCCTTGACGCCGTCTGTCGTGAGCTGCGTCTCGCGCCCTGAGGCGAGATCCTTCGCGTACAGATTGTAGTCTTTTATAAACACCGCGGTGCGGCCGTCGGGCGACACGCTCGAGTTCTGCGGCGCCGCCGCGCTCCCCGAGCTCGAGTCGGCGGGAGCGCAGGTGTATTGCTGCAGGTCGCAGCTCCACCGCCGATTCCGAACCGATACCGTGATCGCCCGATTATCCTTGGCGAGATCGACGGTCTGGAAGGGCAGCCGATTCGCGTCGACGCGGCCGCCGGACGCCGCCGCCAATGCGGTCGCCAGACGCGTCGCGTCGAACAGCGCCTCGCGAGTCCGCCTGGCCGGATCGACGACAAAGAACGCGTTCCCGTTAGGCACGCTCGTCCGATACCAGAACCGGCCGTCGGCGAGCCATGTCGCCCGGCCGGCCAGCCCGACAATCAGGGGCGCCACGGCGGGCGCCAGCGATCGCTCGGCACGGGCGTAATCGTCGGCGGTGAGTTGGCGGGGCTGCTGAGCCGTCGCCGGTATGGCGAGCAGGGCAAGGAGAACGATGGAAGCACGCATTGGGAGTGAGCTTGGCGGCAGAATTGAGGGATCGGGCGGTGGCGGCGCTGAGAAGCTAGCGCCGGCGCCGGGAGCGTGCGAGGGTGGGACGTTGATCCGGCCCAGGCAAGAAGCAGATCGCTCGCTACCTCGGGATCACGTTTAACTGTCATCCCGAGCGCAGCCAGCGATCTGCCCGCCACTCGTCAGGCACCATGACACCGCGGTGCAAGAGGCTACTCTTAAGTTATGGAGACCTTGCCCGAGACTGCGCCCGTTCGCCGCAACGAGGACGAGTGGCTCTGGGGCTGGGACCCGACACCGGGGATCGTCTCGATCTGGGCGGAGGATGACGGACGTGTCACTGTCTGGCGTCGACTGCCCGACTCGGGCGAGCTGATACGCGAAGGCGATCGTTTCCGCCCCTGGCTGCTCCTCGATCGCCTCGACGATCTGCTCCATCTCGGCGACGCCCTCGGGGGAGCCGGCACGGTGGGCGCGCGCATCACCTATCGCGAGCTCGACGGACCCGGCGCCCTCCGCTATCTGGTCTCCTCTGACAATTATAGAACACTAAACGCCGCTGTGCTCGCCGGTGCGACCCAACGGCTCGGCCGGCGTGTCGGCCATCTCAAGGAGCTCGGAGCGGACGCCGCGCTCGCGCTGCCGCCCGAAGAGCAATATCTCGTCGCCACCGGCCGCAACTACTTTCGCGATCTCTCGTTCGACGAGCTTCGCCGGTTGCAGTTCGACCTCGAGACGACGGGCCTCCACGCGGAAGTTGATAAAATCTTCATGATCGCCGTGCGGTATCCGTCGGGCGACACGGAAGTACTCGAGGCAAGCGGTCCCGGCGATGCGGCGGAGGCAAACTTGATCCGCAGGCTGATCGCGAAGATCCAGGCGGCCGACCCCGACGTGATAGAGAATCACAATCTTCATGGATTCGACCTTCCCTTTCTCCATCGGCGCGCGCGGCGCCTCGGCGTCCCCCTCTCTCTCGGTCGACTCCCGGCGTCGGGGTTGCGCCAGCGAGCGGCGCGCCGCGGAATGATAAGCGATGACGACGCCGAGCGACGCGTGCGATTCGTCGCGCCCGGGCGCGAGCTCATCGACACGCTCGACGCCGTGCGCCGCTACGACTACACCGTTCGGTCCTTGCCCGCGTACGGCCTCAAGGCGGTGGCGCGTCACCTGGGATTGGCGGGACCGGACCGCGAGCACATTCGCGGTGACCAGATATACACCGTCTATCAGACTGATCCGGCGCGCGTCAAACGCTATGCGACCGCGGACGTCGAGGAAGTCGCCGCCCTCTCTCGCACGTTAGGCGGGCCGGCGTTCGCGCTCGCGCGCATGGTTCCACGCCGTTACGAGCGCCTTGCCGACGCGGGGCCGGCGACGGGCGTCATCGATCCCTTGCTCGTGCGCGCCTACCTGCGCGCCGGCACCGCCTTGCCGGCGCACGAGGAGAGCGACGGCACGCCACACAGTGGTGCGGCGCTTCATCTCTTCTCTACCGGGTACCTCGCCGCCGGGGGCGGACTCACACGCTTCGCCGACGTCCACGCCGCCAACGAGGTGACGCGTCGCGGCCGCGAGACACTCGACTTGATGTGCCGCGCCCTCGCCGATGGGGGCGTCACGCTGCTCGAGGCGGACACCGATGGCGTGTATTTCGCCGTGCCCGAATCGTGGACCCAGGCGGACGAGCGGCGCGTCGTATCGGAAGTTGCGTCGCTCCTTCCGTCGCTCGTTCAGCTCGAGCTCGAGGGTCGTTATGCGGCGATGCTCTCGCACGAGCCCAAGAACTACGCGCTCCTCGACTATGACGGCGAGCTGTTTTTGCGAGGCGTCGCCTTTCGCTCGAGCCGCGCCGAGCCGTTCGGGCAAGCATTCCTCCGGCGCGCGCTTCTCTCGCTCCTCGCCGGCGACGTTCCCGGCGTGCGCGCGGCGTATATGGAAACGATAGACGCGCTACGCCGTCGTGAGCTGCCAACCCGCGACGTCGCGGCGCGTGTGCGCCTAACGAAGACGCCGGAACGCTACTTCGCCAGTCGGGAGCAGCGGCGCGAGCTGCCCTACGAAGCGATGCTCGCCAGCGGCAGCGAGTCCTGGCACGTTGGCGACAAGGTGCGCATCTATCGCACCCGCGACGGAGGCGCCGCCGTCGCCCCTGAGCTCGACGACGAGGGCGCAAGCGACATCGGCGATCCGCGCGATTACGACGTGCCGCATTATGAGCGGCTGCTCCGCGACTCGTTTGCGACGAGACTCGCCCGCGCGTTCACGCCCCCCGACTGCCTGACGCGTTCGGGAAGGATCACATGTTCCATACATTCGTCAGTTCTCAGGCGGCTCGCTTCGGCGCGGCCCGGCTCGGCGTCACGTCCATGAGTCTCATCGCTCACGCCGGCCTCATCACCCTCGCAGCCGTCACCAGCGGCCGCACATCATCCGTTTTCGATCCGAGCCAGCGCATCGCGCCTGTCGAACGGTTGCTCTTTGTCGCGACTCGTGACCTGGATCACCCTGCCGAGGCCATTAGAAATGGAGCGCTTGCCCGCGCGGCGCGCAGCGCCATACGCGTGCTTGTCCCCGACCTGACCAAGCTGCGTGCGGTGGTCGACGCGTCTATCGCGGCGCTGCCCGATGCGCCCGACGTCGCTCTCGACGTCGATCTTACGGCACACACGGGCGACGCACGCGACTTCGGCGAGCTCGATACGTCCGCGCTGCTCAACGGCGACGTCATGTGGGCCCTCGCCCATCCCGGCCGCAATGGGGCGTATACCCAAGACATCGTCGAGAAGACAGCCTGGCCGGTGAGGGACAATCCGCGACCACGCTACCCCGAGTCATTGCAGCATCAGGGTGTCGAGGGGAGCTTCGTCGTCGAGTTTGTCGTCGACAGCACCGGACGCGTCGACGCGAAGACGCTCGCCTTCCCGAGCTCCGCGCATCCCATGTTCTTGAGAGCGGTGAAGGATGCGCTGCTCCGGTCTCGCTACTTCCCCGCCGAGCTGGCGGGGATGCGCGTGCGCCAGCTCGTCCAGCAGCAATTCACGTTCGTGCTTCGGCGTTAGGCTTTAGGCACTGGACGATGATTGTTGGTGCGCCAACCGCGCGCGCTGGCGTTCCTCCTGCTCCCGCAGCTCGGGCGTGAATTCCGCGCCGAAGTCTTCCGCTTCCGCGATCTGGCGGATCTCGCTCTCGCCGTCTCCCGCCACCTCGAGGAATCGCTTCGTCCACGCGATCGCGTCCTCCTTCGTCTTCGTCTGGAACAGCGCGAAGCCCGCGATCAGCTCCTTGGATTCGGTGAACGGCCCATCGGTCACGGTGATCTTCCCGCCCGCACGCCTGACGCGTGCGCCCTTGGTGCTCGGCAGGCACCCCTCGGTGGAGAGTAGTACTCCCTTGTTCACCATCTCCTCGATGAGCTTGCCCATCGCCGCCATCTCCCCGGTCGACGGGGGAGTGTTTCGCTCCACAGTCTTGTAGATCGCAAGGAATTTCATTTTTGGGTCTCCATGGATTTCGGTAAGAGGCACGCTGCGTGGCTCTACCGACACGTCGAACGAGGAAATGCAGAATCGACATCGGACGACCGGCCAGCGTCACTATGTAGCGCCGAGTCCCCGCTCGCGTATGTTGGTGACGACCTCGGTCGGAGGCACCCTCAATCGATACTATCGAGCGGCTCGACGCGGCGCTCAGCGGGCGCTACGCGATCGTGCGCGAGATTGGCGCCGGCGGAATGGCGACCGTCTATCTCGCGCGCGATCTCAGGCACGACCGTGCCGTTGCCCTCAAGGTGTTGCGGCCAGAGCTCGGAGCGACCGCCGTCGCCAGCGCGCTCGACTACGCGCACCGCCACGGTGTTATTCATCGCGACCTCAAGCCCGAGAACATCCTCCTTCACGAGGGCGAGCCGGTCGTCAGCGACTTCGGGATCGCGCTCGCCGTGAGGCACGCCGCTGGCGAGCGGATCACGCAGAGCGGGATCTCGTTGGGCACGCCGCAGTACATGTCACCCGAGCAAGCGACGGCCGACCGTCAGATCGACGCGCGGACCGACATCTACTCGTTAGGTGCCGTCCTCTACGAGATGCTCGCCGGCGAGCCGCCACACACCGCGTCGACGACCCAGGCGATCGTCGCCCGGGTGCTCACCGAGAAGCCGAGGAGTGTCCGCGCCACGCGTTCGTCGGTGCCCCCTCACGTCGACGCGGCCATCGAGCGCGCGCTCGAGAAGGTGCCGGCGGATCGCTGGGCGACCGCCGGGGAGTTCTGCGACGCCCTACAGAGCCCGTCCCGCGTCGGTGGCGCCAGATTCGCCACACCTCGGGCCGGCGCCGGCGGGCGGCGCCGGCGCCTTCTAGGCCTAACGACGATCATCCTCGTCCTGACTGTGATCGGCGCCTCGTGGCGATGGCTGCACCCTGTACCGCCGATGGCGCCGCCTGTTCGCTTCGTCCTCGCGCTCCCGACCGACCGACGCGTGCGCGATGCCACCGGGACGACGATCGCGCTGTCACCGGACGGGACTCGGCTCGCATACGTCGGGCGCGCAGGTGAGGGACGACGGCTCTACGTTCGACGTTTGGATCAGCTCGACGTGCAGGTGCTTCCTGGAACACAAAACGCGGCCTCGCCCTTCTTTTCCCCCGACGGAGAATGGGTCGCCTTTTTCAGCGAAGATGCGAAGCTCAAGAAGGTGGCCCTTGCGGGTGGCGCGCCGGTCGTGATTGCCGACGCCCCGGCAGTTCGCGGCGGCAGCTGGGGCGACGACGACAACATCATCTTCGCGGCGGGTAACGGACTTCTCCGTGTCTCGGCGAACGGCGGCCGTGTCGACACCCTGACCCACCCGGATTCCATGCGCGGGGAGCTCGCCGTGCACTCGTGGCCGCAGATCGAGCCGGGAGGAGACGCCGTCGTCTTCATGGCGTCGACGTCCAACATTCGCACAGCAAAGACAGGCATCCTCTCGCTCCGCGCTAGGTCGACGGCGCCGAGATTTTTCGACCATCCCTGTCTCAGCCCCCGCTTCGCGCAACGTGATCGCCTGCTCTGCCCCATCGCTGATGGTAGCGTGCTCGCTATTCCGTTCGACCCGCGCAGCCTCGAAATCAGCGGTCGTCCTGACGCGGTGCTCCACGAGGTGTACGTGAAAGGCGGCGGTGGTGCTATTTACGCGGTCGCTCGAAACGGTACGTTGGCGTATCTGCAAGGCTCGGCGACGCGTCGACTGATGCTGATCGACCAAAGCGGCCGAGAGGAGCCGTTCCTCGAGAGTCCCGAGCAGCTCGAGTATCCGCGCTTCTCGCCCGACGGCCGACGCTTGGCGCTGCAGATCGGTCCGCCCGGCTCGCCGGACATCTGGATCTATCCGCTGCCGCGCGGGCCTCTTTACCGCCTAACGACCGGCGGCAACAACATGTATCCCGAGTGGAGTCCCGACGGTGAGCGCGTAATCTTTTCCTCCGATCGCGGAACTGGATTCGATATTTACTGGCAGCGGGCGGACGGCATCGGCCCCGCGGAGCCTCTGCTCGTGGCGCCGGGCGATCAAACCGAGGCGATGATGGCGCCTAACGGCGATCTGGTTGCGCGCGCCGGTACCGGCAATGGGCGCGATCTCGTGACCTTCCATATTGGCGACCGACAGGCACGTCCGTTCGTTCAGACGCCGGACGTTCCTGAGCAGTCACCGCGCCTTTCACCCGATGGCCAGTGGGTCGCTTACTTCGCGAACGAGACAGGTCGCTTCGAGGTGTATGTGCGTCCCTTTCCCAGCGCTGGCGGGCGATGGACGATTTCCACCGACGGTGGGACCTTCCCATTATGGTCGCGGGACGGCCACACATTGTACTACTGGCACGGCACGCAGGTCATGGCTGCTCAGGTCGCGACGTCTCCAAAATTCAGTGTCGTCGGCGGCCCGGTTCTTCTCTTCGAGCGCAATCAAGGCCAGGGCGGCCACCCACCGTATGATGTGACGCCAGACGGCAAGCACTTCGTGATGGTGAAATCGGCGTCGGAGGAAGCAGATCTCATTGTGGTGCTGAACTGGGTCGACGAATGGCGCAACGTTAGGCGGCAGGCTCGTCCGTCGCCGTGACGGAATCCGATCGATGAACGTCGTCATTTTCGGGGCGACAGGCATGGTCGGCCAGGGCGTGCTCCGCGAATGCCTACTCGATCGTGAGATCACGCGCGTCGTTATTGTCGGCCGCACCGCGCCACCCGCGAACGACCCGAAGCTCCACGCACTCGTCGTTCCCGACCTCTTCGATCTGTCGCCAGTCGCCGCCGAGCTCACCGATCTCGATGCCTGCTTCTACTGCATCGGCGTCACGTCGTTAGGTATGAGCGAGGCCGAGTATGCTCGCGTCACCCACGACCTCACACTGTCGATTGCCTCCCGGCTCGTTGCGAATAATCCGCGACTGGCCTTCGTGTTCGTGTCCGGCGGCGGCGCCGACAGCTCCGAACGCGGTCGCGTCATGTGGGCGCGCGTCAAAGGAAGGACCGAGAACGCGCTCCTCGCGATGCCCTTCAGGTCGGTCACAATTGTCCGGCCCGGACTCATCGTTCCCTTGCACGGTATCACGTCGCGTACAGGATGGTACAACGTCTTTTATGGATTGATGAGGCCCTTCTTGCCCCTCTTCCAGCGAGTGACGCCGGGCTACGTCACGACGACGGAGCGCCTCGGCCGTGCCATGATCCGAATCGCGCGAGGTGGGTTTGATCGCCAGGTACTCGAAGGCCAGAGCTTCGGACGAGTCTGAGAGAGGCTGCCATTGACGAGCGGCGCTCTGCGTAAGAGAATCAGCCGCGTCGCGAGTCCTCCAACCGCGGAGACGACATGTCCAAAGACCAGTTCTCACGTCGCGAGTTCCTTGGCGTCAGCGCCGCCGCCGTCGCCGGCGCGTCACTCGCCGGCACGCCGGCGCTCTCCACCCTTGCCGCCGCCCGTCGGCTCGCGCCTAGCGATCGCGTTCGCTTTGGCATGATCGGCATCGGCATGCAGGGCAACAACCTGCTTGGCACCTCGATCCGGCTCGACGGCGTCGAGTGCGCGGCCGCGTGCGACCTCTATGATGGTCGCCATACCCTCGCCCGCGAGATCGTTAGGCCGGATCTCCCGGTGACGCGTCGATACAAGGAGCTGCTCGACAACAAGGACATCGATTGCATTGTTGCCGCCGTGCCCGATCACTGGCATCGGCAAGTCGTGATCGATGCGGTGAGCGCCGGGAAGGACATCTACTGCGAGAAGCCGATGTCCCACACTCCCGCCGACGGCGTGGCGATGGTCGACGCGGCTAAAAAGAGTGGCCGCATCGTGCAAATCGGCTCGCAGCGCGTCAGCTCGCAGATCTGCGCCAAGGCGAAGGACATGATCGCGCAGGGAATGCTCGGTGAGATGATGCTCATCGAAGGTTGGCTCGGCCGCAACGATCCAAACGGCGCGTGGGAATATCCGCCGCCGCCCGATCTGTCACCGGCGAACCTCGACTGGAACACCTGGCAGGGGACGGTGACGCCGAAGGTGGCCTTCAATCCATACATCTTCGCGCGCTGGCGCTGCTGGCGAGAGTACGGCACGGGCGTCGCCGGCGATCTGCTCGTTCATCTCGTGAGCGGCATGATGTACATGACGGGGATGAACCAGCCGCCGACACAAGCGATGGCGGTCGGCAGCATCCGTCGCTGGAAGGACGGCCGCAACATGCCCGACGTCCACTCCGTGCTCTACTACTATGGCGATCTCCCCGTCTCGATGCGGCTGAATCTGGGCACGGCGATGCCGGAGACGTATCGCTTTCAGGGAACGAAGGGGTTGCTGGAGGTCACCGGCGACAGGATCACCTTCACGCCACAGAGTGGGAAGGACGAATCACCGAGCTACTACGCGTACAGCTTCCCGCGCGCCTTACGAGACGCGTACTTCAAGAAGTGGCACGAGGAGAACGACCCGAAGATCGGCCAGGTCCCGATGCCGGAGACGATCTCCTTCAGCGGACCGGACTACGACGACATTCGGCCGCACCTGTGGAATTTCTTCGAGGCGGTGCGCAATCGGCGGCCGGTAGTCGAGGACATCGTCTTCGGGCATAACGCGGCGCTTGCGTGTCATATGGCCAATGATTCGTACTTCAAGCGAAGTGCCGTGTCCTCGGCAAACATGTCCGTTAGCAGTGGCTGACGTCGCGATCAAATGTCGAACTCTCACTACGTGGCCGACGACGCTCGCTACAACGGGATGCCCTATCGCCGCACCGGCCTGAGCGGCGTCCGTCTGCCCGCCATCTCACTCGGGCTCTGGCAGAACTTCGGCGGCGTTGACGTCTTCGAGACCCAGCGCGTCATCGTTAGGCGCGCATTCGACCTCGGCGTCACCCACTTCGATCTCGCCAACAATTACGGCCCGCCACCCGGCTCGGCCGAGGAGAACTTCGGCACCATCCTCGCCCGTGATCTCAAGTCGTACCGCGATGAGCTGATCATATCGACCAAGGCGGGCTACCTCATGTGGCCCGGCCCATATGGCGAATGGGGCTCTCGGAAATATCTCATCGCGAGTCTCGATCAGAGTCTCCAGCGCATAGGACTCGACTACGTCGACATCTTTTACTCGCACCGGCTCGATCCTGACACGCCGCTCGAGGAGACGATGTCGGCCCTCGACCAAGTGGTTAGGCAGGGCAAGGCGCTTTACGTTGGCATCTCGTCTTACTCTCCCGACGCGACGCGCCGTGCCGCGGCAATCCTCGACGGGCTCGGCACGCGGTGTCTCATCCATCAGCCGTCTTATTCGATGCTGAATAGGTGGGTCGAGGACGGATTGCTCAACACCCTTGGAGAGCTCGGGATCGGGTGCATCGCATTTTCGCCGCTCGCGCAGGGCATGCTCACCGACAAGTACCTGAAGGGCATTCCGGAGGGCTCACGCGTCACGAGAAGCGAATCGCTCTCGAAGAGCTTCCTCTCTCAAAGCAACATCGAGCGCATCCGCGGATTGAATGACATAGCACGCAGTCGCGGTCAGACCCTCGCGCAGATGGCGATTGCGTGGGTTCTCCGCGACCCGAGGGTCACGTCGGCGCTCGTCGGTGCACGGACCGTCGAGCAGCTCGAGGATAGCCTCGGCGCCTTACGACACCTCGATTTCACCGCCGGCGAGTTGAAGCAGATCGAGCAGCTTGCCACCGATGGCGGCATTGACATCTGGCGGGCCAGCGCGCGGAGCCCGGCACCACGACCAGCTTCCGAGGCTCGGGCCGTCACCTCGGCGGCGCAGCAATCCTGACGATCTAGGTGTATCGCAGCCACCAGTCGCTCCGCCGCGCTTTCAGATCCGCGTACCACCGGCAAGGCAGATACATGAGCGCCACGACGATGGCCCACGCGACGTACACCCCCGGAAGCGGCACGCCATACCACGATGGTATCGACGCCGGATCCGTGACGACGAGGATTCGACGCAGCTCCCCGCGCTGCAGAAAGGCGAGCCCCATAGCCAACGCGTGCGCCAGATAGATATGTACGATGTAATAGAACAGCGGGACACGTCCGTAGACCGATAGCCAGTCGGTCAACCGGCTTCGCTTCCCGTCAACGAGGGCGAGCGCGACAAGAATTGGCCCGAGCGTCATCAGCAAAAAGTCGAGCGACGGCGGATACTTCATAACGTTGAGAAACGACGCGACGGTGAGTGCCGGAGATCTCTGCGCGGACCATGGAAAGGGATTGCCATAGCCGTTCAACCAGCGCACAACGACGAAGGCCGCCGTTGTGAGAAGCCCCGCCACGAGTAGAAACCGGCGGCGCCGCGGCGCTTCCCACGCGTAGACGTCCGCCAACACGTAGCCGAGGGCCATAACGGCGACCCAAGGCACGAGCGGATAGGCGATGAAGAGTTTCCCGGGGATTGCAAAGCCCGGCACGTGCAGGATGTGCCAGAGTGGCGACGGCGGCACCCCATCGAGCAGGTTGTGTCCGACGATTGTCACCAGGGCGCCGACGGCCACGACGGCGCGCGGCAGATGAACGAGAGCCGCCATCACGACCATCGACCATCCCAACGCCCAGATTACGAGCGCGTACGCGGGGATCAAGCGAAATCCGAACTGCCACCCGATCGCGCTCACCGTGACGTCGA
>QHUV01000707.1 GCA_003222065.1 Gemmatimonadota bacterium
CGACACGGGCGCAGGCTGTGTGCGTCAATAAAGCGGTGCCGAAGTGTCCTGAGCTTGGAGATCGTGAATGGCCGAGAAGTCCAGATCGCGGGCGGCGTCGACCGCAGCAGCCTCCACGCGAGCGCCGCAGGCGTCCGGGGTGGGCGTGGGAGCGACGGCAGACCGACGCAAGCGCGTCGCGCTGCGCCGATTGATCGACGAGATGCTGGCGGAGATTCGTGCCGCGGCGAGCGAGGAGAATTGGACCGTAACGGCGCGGGCACAAGCCGAGTCCGACCTGGCGCGCATCATGGACCAGGTGCGGCACGAGGCAATGCGCGCCGAGCCGAAGAGAAAGGCGAAGCGCGCAAAACCTCGATGAGCGTCCGCTAATCAGCGGACGCTGACGTGCGATAGCCCCGACTGATTCTCGATCGTCCAAACGGCGATACCGCCGCTCGGAAACATGAACTGCTCGGACCTGAACGACTGGCCCGCGAGCGGGTGCGCGACGAGGAAGGTGCTTCGCCCATCGGCGATGAAGCCAAGCCGCTGAATGGGGAATTCCGTACGTGCGAGCGCGCCGACGTCACCGAGCCGCCAAAGTTGATCGCCACGCGAGATGTACACGGTGACGCGATCCCAACTGTTGTTCTCAATGACGACACTGGTCGGCGACGCGTCGTACTGAGCCGCGCGCATACCCACGCCACCACCTGATGCGCACGCCGACATGCCGGCGGCGCCCACGACGATCGATGCTGCCACGAGGTGCCTGCTCAGCTGTGCGCGCAGGCGAGCGCATTGCACGGTAATGCTCGTCATCATCCCCTCCCCCGAACTGCCGTCCCCGCCGCGCACCCTGCGCTCGTGAGACCTGCATCGGCTCTCTAATGCGGAGAGCGTGCCAGCGGCGCAGCGAGTGTCGGAGAGACGTTCGCAGTACAACGAAGAGCCACCGGTTTTAACATGCAGCACGAGTGTACGAAGGCACCGCGACGCAGAAAGCGCGTTGGGCGTGACCAGGCTCACATCGAGATTTCAGAAAAAGCGAAACGGGCGTTAGGAAGACGGCGTCAGCAGAGCGAGCGTAACGACGCTACTCGGGCGATACAGCGAGTTCGTAACTCCGTTGCCGACAGGACGCGATTACCGTCCACGATGCATGACCGCGCCATCGCTCGACGTGACGGAGCACCACCAAACGCGTCCCTCCCCCTCCCCCTCCTATCCCCGCCTCGCGCTCACGATCGCGTTGGCGCTGTATGCGATTCCATTGATGCGTCACCCGGAAAGGGGCAGCTTTCTGGATGTCGGCGGTGGTGAACATGATTGGGCATTCTTGCTCGGCCGCTTCGGGTTGCTCGCCCACGATCAGGGCATCGGCTGGAGCGTCCACGCACTGGGTGCCGCTGTGTGTCTCGTCTCGGTCACGGCCGGGCTAGTCTTCTCGTCGCGGGCGCCACTGGCGAAGAGCGCGGAGCTCGCAGCGAATGGACGGAACGTTGGACGTTGAGCGCATCGAGCTGGGCGCGGAGATCGTCGTCGTTAGGCGATTGGAGTCCGATGACGAAGCCCGTGCCTGTGCGCGGATCATGGCGACGAGCGAGCCGTGGATGACGCTCGGGCGGGGCTACGAAGCGTCGCTCGAGATCCTGCACGATCCTTCGCGAGAGACCTACGTCGCGCGTACCGACAACGAGGTCGTCGGATTTGTGATCCTCAGCATGCGCGGCGCGTTTGTCGGCTACATCCAAACCATCGCGCTCCGCCACGACTGGCGTGGCCGCGGACTGGGTACGAAGCTCATCGCCTTCGTCGAACGGCGAATCCTCCGTGACGCGCCGAACGTGTTCCTCTGCGTGTCATCCTTCAACACGCGGGCGCGCGCCCTGTACGAGCGATTGGGCTACCAGGTGGTCGGCGAGCTCCGAGACTATGTCGTGCGCGGCCACTCCGAATGGCTATTGCGCAAGAGCGTCGCGCCGCTCGCCGACTGGACAACCTCGCGCGGCCAGTTAGCCTTCGAGCCGCGGCGCGACCTCGAGTAGTCGATCGCGCCGAAATCCTCTATCTGGAGACGTCGAGATGGGCAAAGGCGACAAGCGCTCGCGCAAGGGAAAGATCAATCGCGGCACTTACGGCAAGACGCGTCCTGGCAAGTTGAAGAAGAAGACGCGCAAGGCCGCGAAGCGAGGCGCCTGACCGGTGGCGTCACGGCGACTGCGGACGGAGCTCCCAGAGCACGTTGACGATGACCCACCGCCCGTTCCACTTGGCGAGCTGGAGGTAGTCGACCCAGTCCCCGGCGTCCACGCGCGCGACAGCCGCGCTCTCGTAAATATCGAGCAGCCGATAATCGGTACGACGATGAGCAGCGGGCGTGTTGGTACCCCCGCCCATTCTCGTGCTGGTGATGAGAGTGAGCGCGCCCATCGTGCCGAAGTTGCTGCGTCCAGTTTTTGGGTCGGTGCGAACGATGCGCTTGGCGAGCTCGGGGTGAAGCGCACGCTGCATGCGATCGGCGTTGCCTTCATACCATCCCTGGATGTAATCCATCGCGGC
>QHUV01000129.1 GCA_003222065.1 Gemmatimonadota bacterium
CGTTGCTCTGCTTGAAGGTGTCGAGGAGATTCGCAACCCACGCGAAAGATTCGATGTAGAGCGGCAGCGTCGCGATCGCGAGCGTGCCCATCACCCACTGGACCGCGCCGAGGAGCGCGAGCGGATTGTCGGCGCGATCGGCACGGCCGCGGATCCAGAATGCGCCGAGGGCGAGACCAAGAATGAATGCCGAGAGCATCAGCTCGAACGAATGCGTCGCGCTCCCGAGAACCAATGAGAGCATGCGAATCCACGCGATCTCATAGATGAACGATGCGACGGCGGTGCCGAACGACACGACGAGGAGGAGCGTCACCGGCGTCGGTGCTACGGCCCCAGTAGACGCGTTAGGCGACGCTGTCGCCACGGTGCCGGCACCGTCTCGCTCTAGCCGGCCGCCGCCGGCCCACACGCCGAGGGCGACCGCCCCGGCGGCGGTGAAATTCAGAATGGCCGCCGTAACGAGGGTACCTGGCAGCCCAACGCGATCGAGCAGGACGAAGCCGGCGAGGAGCACGCCGACTGCCGCGCCAAAGCTGTTCGCGAAGTAGAGCAGGCCGAGCACGCGACCGGTGCGCGCGCGCAGGACGCGTGTCGCGCCGGCGCTCATGAGCGGGAAGGTCGTGCCGAGCAGAATCGACTGGGGCAGAATCAGCAGCGCGGCGATCAGCCATTTGACGACGACAAGGCTCCATCCACCGGCGAGCGCGGGGAAGATCGTGTCGTAGGCGGCATCCGAGATGTCGACGTAGACATGGTTGAAGACGAGGCCGATGAAGCCGACGGCCGCTTCGACGCCGGCGTACCAGAGCAACGGCCGCCGCAGTCGCTCCGAGCGCTGTCCGACGAGCAGCGCGCCTAACGACATGCCGCCGAGAAAGATCACGAGGACGATGATCTGCGCGTAGGCGCTGTGCCCGACGAGCAGGCTGAGATAGCGGCTCCAGATCGACTCGTAGATGAGTCCCGCGGCGCCAGAGATGACGAAGACGAGAGCGAGGAGTGCGATCACGGCCGTGAAGCGTAGAGCGTTGGGCGAAGTGCGCAGAAAGCCGTCGACGAGCCGCTGCAGATGAGCTAACATCGCGCCGGGATGCGATCTGGCCAGTAGTCGGGACGGACCAAAGATGATACAGCTGAAACTCGGGAAATCGTTGATCCGATATATCAGCGGATATATCGGCTAACCTGACAGATATATCTGCGGTATATCGATCACCTGGATGAAGTGAAAGTAAGTAACTACTTGCATTCAGATCATGCCGTGCTTAGAATCCGCCGCCATGGACACACGCGAACGAATTCTCCAGGCCACAGCGCGCGTCTACGCGCAACACGGATTCCGCGGGGCGACGACTCGTCTCATCGCCATAGAAGCCGGCGTCAACGAGGTCAGCCTGTTCCGCACGTTCGGCTCCAAGGCGGCGCTCTTCGAGGCAATGATGCAATCGCACGCCTCGTCGCTGCCGGTCCCGGAGCTTCCCGACATTCCCGGGGATGCCCAGAGTGAAATCACGGCGTGGTGTGCGGCACTGCTTGCTCACATGCGCCAATGGCGGTCGATCATCCGCAAGTCGTTCGGCGAGCTCGAGGAACGGCCGGAAGCAGCGGTCGTGATGTGCGAGGGACCGAACTGCGCGGCGACGGCGCTCGCAGCGTATGTCGCGCGACTGCAGGCGGCGGGTCGGGCCGATGAAACCGCGGACGTCGCTACCGCCGTTTCGATGTTCATATCGTCGATGTTCGGGGACGCGATCAGCCGTGACGTTTTGCCGCACGCGTTCCCGCAGCCGGAAGAAGCCGCGCCGGCGAAGTATGTCAACGTTTTTCTGCGCGCCGTTGGCGCGTTCGGCGCGGGCGACGTCGTCCCGTTGAGGACCGCGGACACCGCGGATGCTCGGCGCGCGGCGGCGCAGTAGCCGCCTCGCGTTTCACCATCACCTCGTACCAATCATGTCTCGGACCCACACCCGCGGTGTCGTCTTCACCGCCGTTGGCGTGCTCGTCGCGCTCGCGGCCTGGATGCCGCGACCGCTCGGCGCGCAGCAGGACACGCTGCGCGGCGCCGCTCGGGCGGCATCGACACGACGCCTCTCCCTCGACGACGCGCTCCGCGCGGCCGAGGTGCAGAGCGAAGCCGTACAGATCGCGCGCGCCGGCCTAACGAGAGCGAAAGGCCAATGGTACCAGGCCCGCAGTCAATACCTTCCCCAACTCAGCGCGGTACTGAGCTACCAGCGAACGTTGCGCTCGCAGTTCCAGGGGGTCAGCCTCGGCGGCTCGCCGGACACGTCGACGACGCCGAAGCCGCAGTCGGTGTGCGCTCCGTCGATCCCCGCCAATGCCACGCAAGCGCAGGTGCAGGCGGCGCTCGCGCAGGCGAGTACGTGTCAGGCGGCGACGGGAGGCTTCAACTTCTCGAGCGTCGGCTTCGGCGCGCCGAATTCCTGGACAGCCGGGATCAACTTCTCGCAGAACGTCTTCGCGGGCGGCAGGATCTCGGCACAGTACCAAGCGGCGAACGCGTCCGTGAACGCCGCGACGATCGAGATCGCGGCGCAGCGTGCTCAGCTCGCGCTCGACGTCACGCAGGCGTACTACGATGCGGCGCTCGCCGATCGGCTCGTCTCGATCCAGGAAGCGGCGCTCTCCCAGACGGATGAAGTGTTGCGTCAGACGCGGGTCGCGCGGCAAGTCGGCAACCAGGCGGAGTTCGATCTGCTACGCGCGCAGGTGACGCGCGACAATCAGGTACCGGTGGTGCTTCAGGCGCGCAACGCCCGTCAGGTCGCCTATTATCGGCTTAAGCAATTACTCAACCTGCCGATGGACGACGCCCTCGATCTCGCGACGCCGCTCGACGATTCGACGACGGCGATGAGCACCGTAATTGCCGCGGTGAACGCCGGCAGCGCCCGCGCGCAGACGGCGGGTCTGGCGGCGGCACTTGTCCCCGATACCAACGCCTCCGACCGCGCGCCCGTGCGGCAGCTGCAGGAGAACGTGCGGGCCCAGCAAGGACTGGTGCGCGCGGCGCGGGGTGAACGGCTACCGACGGTTCAAATCACGTCCGGTTATCAGCGTCTCTACTTTCCGACGAGCGTCTTTCCGCAGCTGAACAACGCGCGCGAGAACTGGACGATCGGCGTGTCGGCGTCGCTGCCGCTCTTCACGGGCCAGAGGATCAAGGGCGATGAGCTGATTGCGCAGAGCAATCTCGAACAGGCCAAGGCGCAGTTGCAGCAAACACGGGAAGTCGCGGCACTCGACGCGCGCGTCGCGTTGAGCGCGCTGCAACAGGCACAGGCGACGTGGCAGGCGAGCGCGGGCACCGCGCAGCAGGCGTCGCGGGCCTACAACATCGACCAGATCCGGTATCGCGAAGGGATTTCGACGCAGACAGATCTCTCGCAGTCGCGGTTGCTACTCGAGCAAGCGCTCGCCAACCGCGCCCAGGCGGCTCGCGATTTGGCCGTGGCACGCGTGAAGCTTGCGCTCCTGCGCGATCTTCCGCTGCAAGCGGGTGGAGGGAGTGCGCAATCGCAGTCGCAGAACCAAACGCAGTCAGGCAACGCGGTGAACGGCGCTTCTGGAGGCCAGAGCGGCACCGCTCCGCAACAGACACAAACACGAACTACGACACAAGCCGCCGCGAGCGCGAGCGGAGTTTCGGGGGGAGGAATCACGCCATGAGGCGCATGACAAAGCGGGCGAGTCGCGGGTTACGTGGGGTTATGGGATTGACGCTGGCGGCGACGATGGCTGCCGCGGCCGGATGCCGGCGCGGCGATGCGAATGCGGAGCCGGCGGGTAATCAATCCGTTGTGATCGGGCCCGAGAACATCGTCGTTGTTGCTGAGCAGGAGATTCGAACGGGGCCGGCGCTGTCGGGCGCGCTCGCGCCAGAACGCGAGGCAACCATCCGCGCTGAATTGTCGGCGCCTGTTGTCGAGACGTTGATCGATCAGGGTCAACGCGTCGCCACGGGTCAGCTGCTCATTCGGCTCGATGACGCGGCGATTCGCGATCAGGTGTTATCGGCGCGGTCAGCGGTGACGACGGCGCAGGCCAACCTCACCGTCGCGCAGCACGAGCAGGATCGCAATGAAGCACTACTCAAGGCCGGCGCGATCGCCGAGCGCATGGTGGAGCAGTCGCGCGCGCAGGTAACCGCCGCGCGCGCCCAGTTGGCGACGGCGCAGGCGCAGTTGGCATCGGCGGACAAGCAAGCGTCGAATACGCGCATCACGGCGCCGTTGGCCGGGATCGTAAGCGCGCGACAGGTCAACGCGGGAGACGTCGTGTCGCCAGGTACGGCGCTCGTTACGGTCGTAGATCCGTCGACGATGCGCCTCGAGGCGTCGGTGCCGGCTGAGGCGTTAGGCGCCGTCCGGCTCGGCGCACCCGTGGATTTCTCGGTGACCGGTTATCCCAACCGGCATTTCACAGGGCGCGTGACGCGCGTCAATCCGATCGCCGATCCGGCGACGCGACAGGTGCGGATCATCGCCTCGTTGCCGAACACCGGCGGCACACTCGTCGGCGGGCTGTTCGCTGAGGGCCGTGTCTCGAGCGAATCGCACCGCGCGCCGATCGTGCCGCAGAGCGCCGTCGACGAGCGCGGACTACGGCCGAGTGTCGTTCGGCTCAAAAATGGTCGTACGGAAAAGACCGAGGTCAGCTTGGGCCTTCGCGATGCCGCGACCGAAACGGTCGAGGTGACGCAGGGTGTTGCGACGGGAGACACGGTGTTGTTAGGCGCCGCGCGCGGGATCAGCGCGGGTACGCCGGTAAAGGTCTCGGCGCCGAGTGATGTGAAGAAATAGAACTTTGTCATCCTGAGCGAAGCGAAGGATCTGCTGCTTGTCTCATAAAGCAGATCCCTCGCTACGCTCGGGATGACGTGCGCGCCACAGGCACTCATCATAGGTCACGACAATGTTCATCTCAGATTTTGCCATCAAGCGACCGCTGATCACGGTGGTGTCGATGTTGGCGCTCGCGGTCTTCGGCATCTTCGCGCTGCTGAAGCTCAAAACCGACGAGTTCCCCGACGTCGCGCCGCCCTTCGTGTCGGTCGGTATCGTGTACCCCGGCGCATCGCCGGACATCGTCGAGAAGCAAGTCCTCGATCCGGTCGAGGAGCAAATCCAGGCCATCTCCGGCGTGAAGCAGGTCATGGGGAAGGCGTACGACGGCTATGCGCTGATTCTCGTCGAGTTCCTGTTTGAGAAAGATCTCAACGAAGCAACGCAGGATATTAGAGATGGTATCTCGACGATCCGCTCCGATCTGCCCATAGAGATGAAGGAGCCGATCATCAAGAAAGAGAATGATACCGATCGGCCGATCGTGTCGCTCGCGCTTTCGTCGACGACACTCTCGCCGGCGGAGATGACACGGCTCGTCGACCCGGGGATCACGCGCGAGCTGCGCTCGCTGCCCGGGGTCGCCGACGTCCTGGTATTCGGGAAGCAGGAGCGCGAGTTGACGGTCGAGCTCAAGCCACAGGCGCTGCAGGCCGTGGGTGTGAGCGTCGGGCAAGTCGTGCAGGCGTTGCAACTGCAGAATCTCGCGTCGCCGGTCGGTCACGTGACGGGCTCGCTCGACGAGCGGTCGATTCGACTCAAGGGGCGTCTCGAGAATCCCGAGGAGTTCACGCATCTTGTCGTTGCGGAGCGCAACGGCCAGTTGATTCGACTGGGACAGGTCGCGGAGATCAAAGACGGCACGATCGAGCCGCGGACCCTCGCGCTTTACGACAGTCGGGAAGCGGTCGGCGTCGACGTCAAGAAATCCAAAGGCTACAGCACGACCGATGTCGCCGACCGGCTCATCAAGCGCGTCGACGAGATCAAGAAACGCTTACCGCCTGGGACGACGATCGAGGTCGTCAAGAATTCGGGCACGCGGGTCGATCACGCGGTTCGTAACGTTCAGGAAGCCCTCGTCGAGGGTGCGATCCTTACCGTGCTCGTCGTCTTCCTCTTCTTGAATTCGTGGCGCTCGACGGTGATCACGGGATTGGCGCTGCCGGTGTCGGTGCTGGCGTCGTTCATCGCCGTGTGGGTCATGGGATTCAAGTTGGAGACGATGTCGCTGCTCGGGCTGTCGCTGGCGATCGGTATCCTGATCGACGACGCGATCGTCGTCCGCGAGAACATCGTTAGGCACGTGGAGATGGGGAAGGATCACTACACGGCTTCGCGGGAAGGAACCGACGAAATCGGTTTGGCCGTGGCGGCGACGACGTTCTCCATTCTCGCCGTGTTCGTGCCGATTGGCTTCATGCCGGGCATTGGCGGGCAATGGTTCAAGC
>QHUV01000696.1 GCA_003222065.1 Gemmatimonadota bacterium
CGGCGTGGAGTCGACGGCGCGTCACGGACGCGAACTGGCTTACGAGATCGCGATCGCGAGCGACGCCGTGACCGACACGGTGCAGGCGGCGCACGAGAACAGCCTACAGCGAATTTTTCCGCGCCTCGGCCAGGTAGATTCGAGCGCGAACATCATCGCGGCGCTCAGGACGTCAGCCTAACGACAGAAGTTAACGCCCGTCGTCTTCGGGATCGCCAGGTCTGTCATACTCGGGTGGCAGGATCGCCGAGAGCACCTGTGCCATCTGATCCCATCCCGTCGCGAGCTCGCGACGAAGTGGCACGAGCGATTCGTCACCGCTGTCGGCAAGGTCGCGAATCATGTCGCGAATCGTCTCGATGCGCGATAGCCAACCCGGCGTAATCTTGCGCGGATCATCGGCCGGGAGCGCGTCGTTGGCGAGACTGATGAGCGCAAAGATCTCATCGGCGCCCGTGACCTTGACGGTCTCGCCGTTCGGTCCCTCGATCACGATATAGTCGACACGATCGACCACATCGAGTGAGATCGGACCCGACCGGCGCATCTTCCATTGCGCGGGCTCGAGCGCCGGACGAATCGACTCGGTCATATAGCTCATAAGCTACAGCGTGCGCAGGTGCGGGACATCTCGCAGCGCGGTCGCGTCGTCGCCTAGTCCGCCGTTGAACAGTACGCAGCAGGGAGGAAAACTGCTGGCGATATCCCTACATTCAGTTTATACTGAACGTACAGATACTTCCTTTCCTTCCATGACCGATCGCGAGACCTTCATCGAGCGCATGGGACTCGCCGCCGAAAGCGACGGCCTCTCCCGTATCGCCGGCCGACTGTTCGGCGCTCTCCTCCTCGAGAGCGAGCCCCGCTCCCTCGATGATCTGGCCGAGCAGCTCGCTGTCAGCAAGGCCAGTATCAGCACTGAGGCGCGACGCCTCGTCGAACGCGGCGTTGCCGAGCGTATCGGAAAGCCCGGAGACCGGCGCGACTACTACTGCCTCACCGCTGACTTCTTCGCCCAGATCATCCGTTTTCGCCTGAGTCGGTGGGCCGCGCTGCATCGGCTTGCCCGCGAGATGCAAATCGCGCCGCCAGACCAGCCGCGGCTCGTCCGCGACCGCCTCGCCTACATCGACGAGGTGAACGCTTTCGTCCTCGCGAGAGTCGAGGAGGCGTTGCGAGAGTGGAGCGATCGCGAGAAGCCAGCCTCGACGACACCAGTCGAGCGACGGCGCGGCGCGCGGCGCGAACGGAGGTCCAAGAGCGTCGCGAAGCGCCAGGCGGCGAGGGAACCTCTTGGCTGATCCGGCACGCGACGGCGCCTACTCGCCGGCGTGGTCAGAATCACCGCCTCTGCGCGTCCTGCCGGCGGCGGCGCCGGCGCACGGCGAACCGCACAAGTACCTCATTGCGTTCGCGGTGGTGCTTGCCGCTCTCATGCAGGTCATCGACAGCTCGATCGTCAACGTCGCGTTGCCGGACATGATGGGCAATCTCGGCGCGAGCCTCGACGAGGTCGCGTGGGTCTCGACGGGCTACATATTGGCGAGTGTCATCGTGATTCCGCTGACCGGCTGGCTCGGCTCGATATTCGGGCGGAAGCGTTACTTTGTCGCGTCCATCGTGCTCTTCACGCTCGCGAGCCTCTTTTGTGGTGCCTCTCACTCGCTAGCTGCGTTGGTTTTTTGGCGCATCGTGCAGGGCATCGGCGGTGGAGCGTTGATGACCGTATCGCAAGCGGTCTTGTTCGAAGCGTTCCCGCGAGAGGAGGCGGGCATGGCGATGGCGCTGTTCGGACTCGGCGTCATGGTGGGCCCAACAATCGGCCCGACGCTCGGGGGTTGGCTCACGGACAACTATGGCTGGCCGTGGATCTTCTACATCAATCTGCCGGTCGGCATTCTCGCCGCCGTGATGATCGGAACGTACGTGCACGATTCTCTCCATCAGCAGAAACCGCCGACGGTCGACTACATCGGCATCGCTCTGCTCGCCGTGAGCGTCGGCGCGATTCAATACGTGCTCGAGCACGGCCAGCGCGACGATTGGTTCGACTCGTCGTTGATTACGAGCCTAACGAACCTGCGCATGACGGCCGAGCAAACCGGTATTGTCATGTTGCCGGGGGCCATCGCGACGGCGCTTTCGATGTTCGTCGTCGGCCGGCTGGGCCGGCGCTTCGATCCACGTTTGCTGATCACAGCCGGCGCGCTGATCTTCGCGACGGCGGCTTGGGAGCTCTCGCGTGTAACGGGCGAGAGCGGCGGCAGCGATTTTTTCTGGCCCCTCATTCTGCGAGGCGTTGGGCTCGGCTTGATGTTCGTGCCGCTGACCACGATTACTTTGGCCGAGCTATCGCCACAGGACCTACCACAGGGTACGGGACTCTACAACTTCTTCCGGCAACTTGGCGGGTCGTTCGGTATTGCCGCGATCGCGACGCTCCTCGCGCGGTACACGACACAAATTCGCGCGACGCTGACGGAACATGTGACAACCACCGACGCGTTGAGCGTCTCGCGTCTCGAGTCGCTGACACGGGCAATGATGGCCCGGGGTGCCGACATGTGGGCGGCGCGGCGTGAGGCGCTCACCTTGCTCGATAGGCAGCTCATGGCCCAGGCAAGCGTGATCGCCTACTCGCGGATCTATGTGCTCAGTGCGCTACTGATCCTATCGCTGATACCGCTGCTCCTGCTCGTGCGCCAAACCAAAGGTGCGACTGGGGACCATGCGGTGATGGAGTGAACAATGATGCCGTCATCCCGAGGAGCCCTTCGCCTTCGCTCAGGGTAAACTACGCGACGAGGGATCTGCACTCATCCATAAAGTGCAGATCCCTCGTCGCTTCGCTCCTCGGGATGACAAAAGCGTCGCGCATGTCGCGCGACGCTTCATGTCAGAACATGATACCGAACGTCAGCGGCACGAAGGTCGTCGCGCTGCCAGAGGTGTTCATGTGGTGATATCGCAATTCAGTAAAAAGGCGCGAGAAGGAGACGCCGATGCCGGCGTTATAGCCGAGCTTCTTATCGCTCG
>QHUV01000697.1 GCA_003222065.1 Gemmatimonadota bacterium
CTGCCCGAGTTCATCGTCGACGGCCAAGTAATGAACGACTTCGGCCCGGTCACCCCGATTCGCGACATCGTCGCTCTCGAGGTGTACACGGGACCGACCGAGGTGCCGGGCGAGTACGCTGGCCGCTACGCGGGGTGCGGCGTCATAGTCGTTTGGACGAGATCGGGGCCGACGCGGAAGAGAAAATAATCAGCGCGCCGCTGCTGCTCGGATGACCGTTATGCTCTTTTGGCCAGCGCGGATGGCGACCGCTTTCTCCTCGCCCTGTGGCCAGCGCACGATGAGAGAATCGGCTTTCGTCGGTAACGCGAGCACGGTCGTCGGCGCGTCGACCGACCAGTAGCCGCTCCCCGCGTGAATCTCACGCACCGGACCGCGCTGTCCGCCAGCGGAGACTTGCAGTCGCGCGCCAATTCCCCACGGGTTGTTGGGACCGGCATTCACGGTCACGCGCACGCCTGGTCGCGCAGCGCGATTATGCCACAGCGTGGTCGCCGCGCCATTTTGCGACACCGCCAGATCCACTCGCCCGTCACCGTCATAGTCGCAGGCGGCGGCACCGCGCTGGTCCCCCAGCACAGAGATGCCCGACGCGCGCACGCTGAGCGGACGGAATCCGCCACGACCGTCGCCGAGGAGCAGCAAGCCAGCACCGGCATCGAAGCGCGGCGTATCGAGCGACGTCGGTGAGAAATTCTGCGCCAGGAAGAGATCTTCTCGCCCATCGCCATCGAAGTCGGCGACGACGATGCCGAACGCTGGCGCGAGCTGCGCAGCGTCGGGAAGTGGGTGGGCTTCGAAGTGCGAGCCGCGGTTGAGGAACACGATGTGATCGAACGTCGTCGCGCCAACGCGCACCGCGGAGCGAGCAGCGTCGTCGAGCACGTCGTCGACAGTCGCTTTCGCATAACTCACATAGCTAGCGTAGCGCGAACGGGTACTCGGAACGGCGATGCCCAACCGTTCGAGCGATTCCAGCGGCATCTCGCGGCCAGTGACGGAATCGGCTTGGGCAAAGAGCAGTCCGAGGCCCGCGCCGCCGAAGTTGCCCGCGACGAGCTCGTACGGCCGCTGCGGCGACGCACGCCACGGAATGTTTCGTCCCCAGCTCGTCGCCACGAGATCGAGCCGTCCATCGCCGTCAAAGTCCCCGACGGCGAGACCGTTCCAGCGACTCGTTAGGTTCGCGAATCCCCATTCTCGGGTTACGTCGCGAAGACGCCCATGCTCGTTATGAAACACGCGCACCGGGCCCCACTCGGATGTGATGGCGAGATCGGGCCACCCGTCGCCGTCGAGGTCGGCGAAGACGGCCGCCGAGACGAGTCCGACTCTGGCCAGCACCCGGTTATTGACGCTGTCCGGTCCCCAGCCGCCGTTAGGCAGCCGCCGGTAGAGCCGTGACGGCGCCGGCAGGGGCCACGCCCCAGGAATGACCCGAGCGCCGACGAAGAGATCGAGTCGCCCGTCACCATCGACGTCGGCGAGGGCCAACGGTCCGACGCTCGCTGAATCTGGCGGCAGGATCGGTGTGCCCGCGCCAGGCGCACCGTCGCGGAGCGCGAACCCGATCGCCGAGGGAACAGACAGCGCCTCCGAAGGCGAATTGGATTCATAGTTCGATTGGCCAGCGAGCAGCGATAGTCCTTGGCCGGAGGCGCTCGGGACAGGCAGGATCGTCGTTAGGTCCCAGCGTGCGGCGGGGCCGGGTGGCACGCTAACCATGAAGCGCCCGCCGCGATTCCTCAGCACCGTCAGGCGACCACCGCGCCCAGTTCCGACGATGAGATCCTCACGGCCGTCGCCGTCGACATCGATCCAGCTCACACCCGGGCCGAGCTGGCTCAATCGGTTCGGCAACAGCGGCTGGCGACGGTAGTCGTCGTAGACCGAATCGACATGCGCCTGTCCACGGAGCAGCGACGTCGCGTCCTCGAACAGCCCCACGCCAACCGAATCCGGCGTTGGGTGTCACCACGCCCTCGCGCCGGACTCGTCGATCTCGTAAAGCCGGTTGGGACGTACCGACAGCGTCGAGAGCCGGCCGCTCCGCCAGCGCACCTCGAGCGTGAGAGCGGTGTCACGACCCGTCGCAAAGGTGAGTTGCGTGTCGCTGCCGGATAAGTAGTAGCCGCCCGCGGTCATCTCTCGCGTCTGTCACCGCCGAACGCCCAGTCATGGCTGGCGTTCGCGAACGTCAGGTTCCCGTTGTTGCGGAACGCCATGCTGTGGGCGGCAAGTCGGGGGAACTCCCCTTGCTCCCGATTCCACGGCACATGCGGCATATCGTTCTTGATGCGCAAGAACGTGTCGGCGTCGCGAATGTCCCAGCGGTGCCCGTTGACGACGAGGAGATCTTCGTAGCCGTCCAGATCCACGTCGAGGAACGCCGAGCCCCACGTCCAATCACTCGCCGCGACTCCCGCAAAGTCGGCAACCTCGGCCCATGTGTCGTTACCGCGGGAGACGAGGAGGGCGTTCTTCATCCACTGCTGCCGGTCGCTCGTTAGGCCGACCTTCTTCGGCAGCGGCGTATTCGTGGCAACCTGACGCTGCCGGGCGGCGAGTGTCGGGCTCATCATATCGGCAGTGAAAATGTCGACATGACCGTCGCGATTCACGTCCGCGAAGTCCACGGACATGCAGGTGTTGCTGGTTTCACGGATGGCGAGCGAGGGCGCGAGGTGGAAGTTTCCGTGTCCGTCGTTGAGCCAGAACTGATCGGGGTCCTCGAAATCGTTGCAGACATAGAGGTCGGGCGCGCCGTCGCCGTTCACGTCGTAGAATCGGGCGGCGAGCGTGAAGTAATCCGGCTCCTCGGCAAGCGGCTTTCCGTCTTCGCCACGAAAGCGTGGACCGGCGATCGGCGTGCGCGTGAAATGGCCGTGCCCGTCATTCAGGAAAAACAAATCCGGTTCCGCGCGCTGCGACCGCATGATGCCGCCGAGCTCAGGGCGATCCTCGACGCGAAACTCCGCGGCCCACTTTGGATCGACCGAATACTTTTCGCCGACCTTGTGCACCACTTGCTCGAAGGTGCGCGCTTGGGGCGGATAGGCATCGAGCGCATTGCGCGTCTTGTACGTCGCGGCGTAGAGGTCGAGAGCGCCATCGCCGTCCACGTCCGCAAAGGTCAATGCCGTGACGGCGTAGCCGCCGACGAGGCCACTCCGGTCGGTCGCATCCGTGAAGCGTCCGTGGCCATCACCGAGCCAGAGCTTCAGCGGTCCGCCTAACGTTCCCACGACCAGATCGAGCGCACCGTCGCCATTCACGTCCGCGAACGCCGCGCTCAGGGTGGTGAGCCCCTCGAGATGAAGGCCGCTCGACGCCGTGACATCGGTGAAATGAAAGTCGCCGTCGTTGTGGTACAGCGCCGCCGAGCGCTCGACGGAGCAGAGGAAAACGTCGGGCAAGCCGTCGCCGTCGATGTCACCGACGGCAACGCCCGCTCCGATGAGCAAGTTTCGATTCGCCAATGCGTGCACGTCACTGACGTCGTTGCGATGCGTGAGTCCCGTGCGCCTGCTGGT
>QHUV01000130.1 GCA_003222065.1 Gemmatimonadota bacterium
GCCGGTTGCCGCGAGCGCGTCCTCCATCTCATGCTCCGTGTACGTTGGATTGAACGGACAGACAATGGCGCCGGCCTTCCAGGCGCCGTACTGCCCAATCAGGAACTGTGGACAGTTCGGCAGGCAGAGAGCGACACGGTCTCCCGGCCTAACGCCGAAATCGACCAGGGCCGCCCCAAACGCGTCGCTCAGCCGCTCCAGCTCAGAGCAACTCATGGCGCGGCCCTTGAAGATCAGGGCCGGGTGATCGGGACGGGCCCGCGTCGCGTCGCTGAGGTAGTCCAGCAACGTACGTTCCGGATACGGCTCGAGCGTCGCAGGGACGCTGGCGTCATAGTGCGCCAACCATGGCCGGGAAGCACGCACGCCGATCCTCCTCGTTAGGCCACCATTGTAGCATGCTCCTGGCGCGAGGACAATGCTTTCGCGTTATCGACCTCGTGGTCCGACGTGCCGTCCCGCAGCCGTGCGTAGTGAATTCCACCGCGCCATGGCGGCGTTCGCCTGTGTGCGCGCACGGACGGCGGCCGCGAGCTGGGCAGCTGTTGGTGCTACGTCGGCGCTCTGCATGGCCATTGCCGCGGCGAGCAGCGCGTCGCTCGCGCCGTTGAGCGTGAGCGTGGCGTCGCCCGCCCCACCGCGCCGACCAGGCCCGCCGCGACGTCCCGCCCCGCGCACCGGTGCAGGTGCGATCGAGTCGAGCTGCGCCCTGAGTGGCGAGGTCTCGCCGACCGTTGACGCAAGCGATCGCGCCTCGAGATACGCCGCGTGCGTGGCGACGGCCGCGTCGTAGAGTTGAACCGACAGCGTCGCGAGCTGCGCGAGGCCGGCCGCCGGCGTCTTGACGCGCGGATCGAGCCGGAGCACGAGCGGCTGCGTCGAGCTCTGACCGTTCACCGTTAGGCGCACGGTGTAGTTGCCGGGAGGCGCCCAGGGGGCGTTCACCGTCGTGTACGTGCGATGCGGCACCGCGCCATTGGCTTCCTCGTCCGTCTGTGGGACGGTGTCGCCCGCCGTCACCGGATCGTAATGCAGATCCCAGGAAAACCGGTGCATCCCACGACGCGTCGAGAGCTGCATCGGTGGAGCAGGCCAATAGAGAGGGAGTCCGCAATACGGCGCCGTTGGCGTTGCCTGGCAGACACGATCATAGGCCGCCGGATCGAGTGCGGGGTGCGGCCGCAACACGGGATCGCCGCTCGAGTAACTGCGAATCACTTTGCCGCCATTCTCGAGGATCTCGAGCTTGACCGGGCCGGCTGCATCGTTAGGCAAGTAGTAATCGATGATCCCGCCGGGCGGCGGATTCTCGCCGGCGGGCAGCTCCGGCGGCCAGGGCGTGGGATCGTTCGTCGCGAACCGCACACGGACCGCAGTGTTGGGCTTGAACAGATATGCCGTCCTTGCCGCGCGCGCCTCGGCGGTCTGACGCAATGGTGTGACGTCGTCGAGGATCCAGAAGCCGCGTCCATGAGTCCCGGCGATGAGATCGGCGCACACACAGGTGGAATCATCCTTCACCTGGATGTCTCGCACCGAGATAGCCGGCATGTTGAGGCGGAGCGACCCCCAACTATTCCCGTCATCGAACGACACCCAGACCTGCGTGTCGGTCGACGCGTAGAGGAGCCCGCGCTTGCGCGGATCCTCGCGGATCGAGTTCGCGACCGCGCCAGGGGCGATGCCGTTGTTGATCTCGGTCCAGGTGCGACCGCCGTCGTGGGTGCGCCAGAAATGCGGATTGTTGTCGTCGATGCGGAGCGTGTTCGCGGCGGCGTAGGCGGTGCGATCGTCGAAGTGGCCGGCTTCGATGTTGAAGATGCGTGTCCACGGTTTGATCGCGGCCGGCGTCACGTTTGACCAATTCTTGCCGCCGTCGGTGGTCGTCTGGATCTGGCCGTCGTCGGTGCCCGCCCAGAGTACGCCCGCGGAGCGCGGCGACGGCGAAAAGGCCGTAATCGTGCCTAACGGCGCTGGCGTCACGCCCGTCGCGTACTTGCCCGCGTTTGCCGGTACCGTCCAGCTCTGGCGCGCGAGATCCGGGCTGATGCGCGTCCAACTGTGGGCGTGATCGGTACTCCTCCACACGACGTTGGAGACATAGTACAGAACGTTGGGATCGAGGGGCGACCAGTTGATCGGCATCGTCCGGACGTTACGATTCATTGCGCCGCCGTTAGGCAGCTTGGCGCTCATGTCCGGACCGACGAGCGTCGTCTGTGCCGAGCGTCGATTGTAGAGGGAGACGCCCTGGCGCATGCTGCCGAATACAAGGTCCGCATCCCGCGGATCAGGCGCGGCGATGCCGTACTCCTGAATGTTGACCGGATGCCAATCGTGGAAGGTGATCTCACCATCCATCGAGCGGCTGTCGACGCACGCCGAGCCCGAGTCCTGCTGCCCGCCGCAGACGCGATAGACGAAGGTGTTGTCCGTCGACACGTGATACATCGCCGCCGTCGGCTGCGTATACCAATTGCTCCACGACGCGCCGCGATTTGCGCTGACGACGCCGCCTTGATCGCTCACGACGATCAGGATGTCGGGATTGCTCGGATTGATCCACATCTGCTGGTAATCGTCACCGCCCGGCGCGCCGCGGACCGCCGACCACGTTAGGCCGCCGTCTTCGGTGCGCCAGAACACCGTCGAACATGTGTACACAACGTTCGGGTTCTTTGGATCCACGGCGAGCTCCGGCAGATCACCGCCGCCGATGCGGCCGAGCGGCCGGTTGTCGGGCTGCCGGCCGGTGATGCCGTTACCGTTGACGAGCGTCCAGTGGGCGCCGGCGTCCACGGACTTGTAGAAGCCGATGACGCCGCCGCCGAACCCGACCGGTGCGGCCGCGACGCCGGGCGCTGCGCCGGCAACCGTGGCGTAGAGCGTCTTTGGATCGCTCGCCGCGATCGCGAGATTCGCCTGCAGGACCGTCGGCAATCCGTCCGTGAGCTGCGTCCAGGTCGAGCCACCGTCGATCGATTTGTAGACGCCGCCGCTCGCGCCGCCAAACGAGCCGCCTTCGATGAAGCTCTGCTGTTGCTGCCAGAGCGTGGCGTAGACGACGGAGGGATTGCTCGGGTCGATCTTGACGTCGTTGGCGCTGGTATACTCGTCCTTGTAGAGAACTTTCTGAAAACTGCGGCCGCCGTCGGTCGATCGAAAGACGCCGCGCTCTTCGTTAGGTCCGTAGGGATGGCCGAGGACGGCAACGAAGAGCCGGTTCGGGTCGTGTGGGTCGACGGCGATCATCGCGATCATTTGCGTATCGCCGAGGCCAAGTTGGGTCCAGGTTGCCCCGGCATCCGTTGACTTATACATGCCGTTGCCGACGGCGAGGTCGGGTCGAATGATCCCGGCGCCGGTGCCGACATAAATGACGTTTGGATCGGACGGTGCGACGGCGATCGCGCCAATGGAGCCCGTGCGTTGTATGTCGAAGAGGGGATGCCATGTCGATCCGTAGTCCGTGGATCGCCAAACGCCGCCATTGTCGAAGCCGATGTAGGCGACGTTAGGCTGGCTTGGTACGCCGGCAACAGCGCGGGCGCGACCGGCGCGGCTGGGCCCGATCGCGCGCCAGTGCATTTCCGAGTAGAGGTCCGTGGATTGCGCGCCGGCGACCGACGCGAGAGCAGCGACGCAGCAGATGGCGAGACCGCGCACAGTGGTCCTCGAATGAGATGTTGGAGTTGAGTATGACACGGACCGGGGGGTGGGGCAAAGTAGGATGGTCGGCTTTGTAACCTTCAATCGGGCCAAATCGTCGCGCACAAGGCCCCATCGCCGCTCGGCACGCGACGCTGCATCTTGGGGCATCCACTCCCTTCAGAGGAGCGTTATGCGTACGTACTGGTCGGCAAGTCTTCTCGTTGGCGCCGCCATCGTTTTTGTATCGGCGACCGCCCGCGCGCAGGATCCCACCCAGGCTGGCACCGCCAAGGCCGCGGCAACCGTGGAAGTATCGGTCGGCACGGCAGTCGCCGATCATGCGATTACCGGTGCGGCCGAGTCATTCCCGAAAGGCACGGCGAAGCTCTTTTGCCTGAGCAAGGTCACTGACGCCGCTGACACTGAGATCGAGCACGTCTGGTACAAGGGCGACGCCGAGCAGGGGCGCGTCAAGCTGAAAGTCGGCGGTTCCCCCTGGCGCACGTATAGCTCGAAGACCCTCGGTACTGATGCGTCCGGCGATTGGCGCTGCGACGTCGTGCAAGACGGGAAGGTCCTGCAGTCGGTCAAGTTCAAGGTCGAATAGTCACAGCATAATACCGCTTCCTCAGTCCACTCTTGCGCCAGATAGCGCAAAGGCGTATCGGAAAGTGGACTGAGGAGGCATATGACTCGTAGAACAGGATATTTTGTTGCGGCGCTGGCCATGTTCGCACCCGCCCTCGCCGCCCAGGCACCGTCTGCGACGCAGGCGGGTCAGGTCGTGGTTCCCGACAATCCGGCGGGGCGGGCGCTCACGTCGTGGTTGGACGCGTTCAACAGCGGTGATGCCGCGAAGCTGAACGCCTACTATCAGCGATACGAGCCCGCGAAATCCGCGGACGATGTGATGGGCTTTCGCGACGCGACCGGCGGTTTCGAGCTGCTGAGCGTCGAGAAAAGCCAACCACTCCACGTCGAGTTCCTCGTCAAGGAAAAGAAGGGGGATACGAGAGCGTTCGGCGCGTTCGACGTGTCGCCCGGTGAATCCGGCGCGGTCAAGCATTTCACGCTCGTCGCAATTGCGCCGGGGGCTTCGGTCGCTGACTTCAAGATCGATGGTGCCGAGCGAACGCGGGTCATCGACGGCGCGATCGCGAAGTTGACTGAGTCCTATGTCTTTCCGGAGACAGCCAAGAAAATGGGCGACTCGGTGCGCGCGCGGCTGAAGCGAGGCGAGTACGACGCCGTCACGAATGGTGCGACCTTCGCGGGCATGCTCACGGAGGACTTTCAGGATGTCAGTCGCGACAAGCATCTGCGCGTGAACTTCAGCCCCGCGCGGCTTCCGGACGGTCCCGCGGCGCCGCCGCCGGACGCCGTCGCCCGCAATCGGCGGCGCATGGAGCAGATGAACTGCGGCTTCGTCAAAGTGGAGCAGCTCCCCGGCAACGTCGGATATCTCAAGTTCAACATGTTCGCCGATCCGGAGGTCTGCGGCCCGACCGCGACGGCGGCGATGAATTTCATCGCCAACTCCGACGCGCTGATCATCGACCTGCGCGACAACGGCGGTGGGGCGCCGAAGATGGTCGCATTCGTCTGCTCGTATCTCTTCTCGCAGCGCACGCACTTGAACGATTTGTGGACGCGCCGCACGAATTCGACCGAGGAGTTCTGGACGTCGCCCGACGTGCCGGGGAAGAAACTGCCTGACGACAAACCGGTGTTCGTGCTGACGTCGAGACGCACATTCTCCGGCGCCGAGGAGTTCACGTACAACCTGAAGAACCTCAAGCGCGCGACGATCGTCGGCGAGACGACGGGCGGCGGCGCGCATCCGGTATCGGGCCAGCGCATCGATGAGCATTTCATCATCGGCGTGCCGTTCGCGCGAGCGATCAACCCGATCACCAAGACGAATTGGGAAGGCACCGGCATCGAGCCGGACGTGAAGGTCCCGGCGGCAGAGGCACTGTCGACGGCGCAGAAGCTCGCCGCGGAGCGGCTCACGCCTCGAACGCCTCCCACGCCCGACGGACGCGCTCCATGAGCTTTGCGAAGCGAGGCTCGCCCCGAATGTTCGCGAGGAACGGCTCGGACCGCGCGAGAAAGGGATAGTTGATCCAGCCGAGAGCAACGACGCGCTCGACAAACTCGAGCGCGCCTTCGCGCTCACCGGCCAGTGCCAGGGCGTCGGCAGCCCACCAGCAGAAAATGTCGTCACCCCAGACCGCCGCGCGCAGCTCGGTCGTCATCACACGGAGCACTTCACGGCGTTCACCGCGAAGCGCGTGGGCCATCGCCGGGGCCATCCGCGCCCACGCCATGTCGGTCGCGTCATGCGCAACGCGCTCGAGCATCATCGTCGCCTCGTCGCGATGGCCGTTCGCCGCCAGCATCAGCGCGTGCACCATGCGATGAGATGGGTTGGTCGGATCGATGTCGACGGAACGCTGCGTCCATCGCAGCGCCTCGTCGTAGTGGCCGTCGAACATCGCCACCATACCGAACATGCAGAGATTGATCGACGTGAGCGGATCCACTTTCTGCAATCGCTCCATGAGTGCCCGCGCCAACGCGCCGCGGCCGGCGACAGCGTAGTTGTAGCCAAGCCAGAGTAGTGCCTCCGGATCGTTCGGATCGAGAGCGAGGGCGCGCTTGAAATCGGCCATCGCTCCGGCGGGATCGGCGCGGTTATTCCGAATTGCCCCGCGCAGCCCGTATCCCTTGGACGACTCGGGATTGATCGCGAAGATGCGCGTCACGCAGGCCTCGGCCTTGCTCAACAGCTCGTCGTATTGCTCGGTTGGAACGAGCCCGACGTTCACGCTCTGCCAGTAGATCAACCCCTCGGCGGTCGCGAGGAGCTCGTTGTCGCCGACGATCTCCTGGGCTCGC
>QHUV01000699.1 GCA_003222065.1 Gemmatimonadota bacterium
TTCGCTTTCGGTCTTGCTCGCGCCTTTCGCACAGGCACGGACTTTCGATACCTCTGGCTGGCGATTGTCTCGGCGTTAGGCACGGCGGCGGTCATCGTTCTCGGAAAGGCGCGCTCGCCGAAAGAGGTCGTCGCTCAATCCGCGGCGACCTTCGTCGTCGCGACGTTACTCGCGGCGTTGACGGCATTTCGCCTTGGCGCGAAGGCGGGGCCTGGGGTGTGGGTCGTCGCCGTCGCGTTCGGTCTCTGTTTCGCGACCTCTTCGGCGCTCCTCGTCCTGTCGCGTCCTCGGACGAACGTGCGATGAGCAGAGTCGTTAGGCAGAGCGCGGTCGCGATTGACTTCCGCGCCGGGTCGCGCAGCGTCTAATATCGTGCAGTGTCCTAGATGATCAACCGTCGGTGCGCAGGGCGATGACGGGGTCGACGCGAGAGGCACGTCGCGCCGGTAGTGCGGCCGCAAGCGTCGCCGCGGCGACCAATACGGCGGCCATCGCACCGATCGTCAGCGGATCGTGTGGCGAGGTGCCATAAAGGAGCTTAGCAACGAGTCGCTCGAGCCCGAGCGCGAGCACAATGCCGACAAAAATCCCGCTGGTCACGATCGTAAGCGCGCTCCTGAAGACAAGCCGCGCAACGTCTCGTCGCTGCGCGCCGAGGGCGACCCTAACGCCGATCTCGTGCGTCCGTTGCGCGATGGTGTAGGAGAGTGTGCTGTATACGCCGATCGCCGCAATGCAGAGTGCGAGCATGCCAAAGGCCGTGAAGAGCGCCGCTCCGAGACGCCAGGGATGAAATTGCGGCGCGAGGATTTCCTTCATCGCAGTCACCGTCGGCGTGTTGTCCGGGAAGGCCGTGTGGAGCAGGCGACGAGCTTCGGCCGCGACCGCGGCAACGTGGTTCGGCGGTGTGCGAATGATGAGCACCGACGGCTTATAGCCAGCGATGGGCATCCGGTTTAGCGGGAGGTAGTACTCGGGCCAAGGGTCCTCGGTGAGATCCCAGTGTCTCGCATTCTCTATCACCCCAACGACTGTATAGCAGGGATTCGCGCGTGCCCCGAATTGCATGCATCGACCGATCGGATCGACACCTGGCCACAATAGGGCGCCATGCTCGCCGTCGCGACGCGCTCGACATTGTGGAGGTTCGTTAGGCGCTGCACGACGTCGGGAACGACGTTTCGGAGCACCTCCGGGCGTTTCTCGCGCAAGTCGGCGAAGATGATGTGATCCACATCGAACCCGAGGCGGAGTGTTTCGACATTGTGCATACTTCGCAGGAGCGCCCCAGCTGCCAGGAGCAACATCACGGAGAATGCCGCCTGCGCCATCAACAACGCGGGACGCACACGCGATCGTTGCAGGACCCCACTCCGCGCGCCCGCCTTGAGCGCGAGCGTGAGGTCTCCGCGCCCAGCCTGCCGGGCGGGTAGTACGCCGATAGCAATTCCTGCGATGAGCGCCGCGGCGGCTGTGACAACACCGACACGCCAGTCGAAAACTGGCGCAGCAAAGTGCGTGTTGGGCATCAAGAGGGTGCGGAGGAGAACGCCGCCCCATAGCGCCGCCAAACTGGCGACAGCACCCGCAACGAGCGCGAGTAACGCGGCCTCGGTGATCAGCATCGCCGCAAGTCGAGCGCGCGACATCCCGAGTGCGAGGCGCACTGCGATCTCCCGTCGGCGCCGTGCGGCGCGAGCGAGCAGCAGATTCGTCACGTTGGCGCAGGCGATGAGGAGCACGACCACAGCCACACCGCTCAATCGTAGTGCGATCGCGCTGTCGTGGTCCGGCGTCCACGGTCCACGGGCTCTGATGATTGATCCTAGTTCAGCGGTTTCTAAACTGTCCGTCGGCGGACCCTCGGCCGCGGGTTGGCGCAGGAGCTGCGTCAGCCGTGACTCCACCGCACGATCGTTCGTATCAGCCGGGAGGTGCGCGACCAGCGAGAATCCTTGAAAGTTTCGCGTTCGGTACCATTCGTTGTT
>QHUV01000131.1 GCA_003222065.1 Gemmatimonadota bacterium
TCCAGCTCCGGACCTACTACGGCTATCAGGACGTTCCCAAGCGGCTGAACATGATGAACGCCACGCAGTGGAAGGCGCTCAATCTCATGGCCTATCAGAACGCGGGATTCCAGCCGCAGGACATTCCCGCCGGCATCACGTCATCGACGACGGTGAACACCAATTGGCAGGACGCCGTCTTCCAGCGCGGCGCGATCCAGGATTACAACTTGCAAATGTCAGGCGGCTCGGCGACGGCCGACTATCTCGTCTCCGGCGGCGTGCTCGATCAGAAGGGAACGATCATCACGACGACCTTCCGCCGCTACAGCTTCCGCGTGAACTCCGACGCGCGCAGCGGGCGCTTCTCGTTAGGCGAGAACCTCGCGCTGTCCCAGGGCAACCAACAGGGCCTGAACGGGTATCCGCTCATCGACGTCGTGCGCATGGTCCCGACGATCCCCGTCTTCGACCCGTCCAACGCCGGCGGCTACGGCTACGGCAGCACGGCGAATCCGACGTACGGCACGAATCCGGTCGGCGAGCTACAGGCTCAAACGAACAAATACCGCTCGAATCAGGCGATCGGGACCGCCTTCGGCGAGGTCGAGATCCTGCGCAACCTCCGCTACCGGTTGAACCTCGGTCTCAACTACAACGACTCGTCGGCGACCAATTGGCGGAGCATCGATCAGCTCCGCTACCTCACGCCCAATCCGTATGCGACGCTCGCCGACGCGCGCGCCGACGGCACGTCGCTTCTCTATGAGAATCTTCTCAACTTCGAGGACATTTACGGGACCGGCGCACACCGTGTTACGGCGGTGGTCGGTACGACCTCGCAGCGCGTCGACTACAATCGCCTCTTCGCGTTCCGTCAGGGCTTCTCCGACGAGACGCTCCGACAGATCGACGCCGGGTCGACGTCGGGGGCGAGCAACGGCGGCTTCAGTGTCCCGTTCCGCTCCAACGCGGTGCTCGGGCGGGTGAACTATGCGCTCCTCGACCGCTACCTCTTCAGCGTCAGCGGACGGCGCGACTGCTCGTCTCGCTTCAGCCCCGGCAATCGGTGCGGCAACTTCGGCGCCGGCTCGATCGGATGGGTGGCGAGCGACGAGCATTTCTTCAAGAGCATTCCGTTCGTGAGCCGCGCGAGCTTCGTGAAACTGCGCGCGAGCACCGGCGTGCTCGGCGATCAGAACATCGGCGACTTCGCCTATGTGGCCCCGATCGGATCGAACGTGAACTACATCTTCAACGGCACGACCGCCAGCGGCGCGATCCAGCAGGCGCTGGCGAATCCCAACCTGCGCTGGCAGTCGAACCGGTCGACGGACATCGGGCTCGACCTCGGGCTGCTCGGCAGCGCCCTCACCGTGACCGCCGACTATTACAACAACACCTCGGATCATCTCCTCGTCTCGGCGCCCATTCCGCCGAGCTTGGGGTCGAGCGTCAATCCGGTCATCAACGCGGGGAAGGTGCGCAACGCCGGCTTCGAGCTTGGTGCCAACGACCATCTGGAGCGCGGCAAGCTGCAGTTCAACACATCGGTGAACGTGACGTCGACCCGCAACAAGGTGCTCTCGTTAGGGAATGGCGGCCAACCGATCTTCGCCGGGATCAGCGGCGTGTCGCGGAGCGCGGTCGGCTCTCCGATCGGCGAGTTCTACGTCAAGCACGTCACCGGCATTTTCCAGAGCGCCGCGGATGTGGCGAACTACAAGGGGTCGAACGGGCAGCCCATTCAACCGGGCGCGCAGCCCGGCGACATCAAGTACGCGGACTTGAACGGCGATGGCACGATCAACGAAAAGGATCGATACAACGCGGGCAACGGCATTCCAAAGCTCACGGGCGGCCTCTTCTTCGACGCACGCTACGGCGCGTTTGACGCCGGAATCAATTTCCGGGGCAGCTATGGTTACAAGATCTTCAACGTCGTAAAGTGGTGGACCGAGCGCATGGACGATTTGAACAATTCACGCTCGGGGCTCCAACCGTGGACAACCCAGAACCCGAGTACGACCACGCCGCGCGCCGTGTTCGGCGCGGCGGGCGCGGCAAACGGTGACGTCGTCTCGGACCGGTGGATCGAGAAGGGCGATTATACGCGCCTCCAGAACCTCATTCTCGGGTATACTCTGCCGCAACGCCTGTCCCAGCGCTTCTACACAGGATCGACGCGGGTCTATCTCAACATGCAGAACTTGTATACCTGGACGAAGTACTCGAACTGGGATCCGGAGATTCTTGGTTTCGGCGATCCGCTCGCGCGCGGCATCGACGATGGATTCATCTATCCGAATCCGCGCACCATCACCGTCGGCCTCGACCTTCGCATGTGAGCCGGTGATGCCAAGCAAATACTCGCTGGTCTACCCTTTGCCCAAACTCGTTATGCGATTCCGCGCATTTCTCCCAGCGCTGTTGCTCGGCGCGGGCGTCGCGGCCTGCAGCTCGAACACCGACGTCACGAATCCCAACCAACTCAATTCGCAGACGTTCTGGAGCACGGCCGACGACGCCATTCAGGGCGTCAACGCGACCTACAACACGCTGCTTCGTCTCGGCACGTACCTGCGCTGGCAGGGCTTCTCGTACGACATCCGCTCCGACATCGGCTATAGTCCGAGCCCGTGGACGGACCTGGCGAACTTCAACAAGTTCACATTTGCCACCTACGACTTCGACGTGAACCACGACACCTGGAACGACACGTACACCGGAATCTTCCGCGCGAACCAGGTCATCGCGAACGTACCGGGGATCAACATGGATCCGGTCCTCCGCGCGCGCCTCGTCGGCGAGGCGAAGTTCATTCGCGGTCTGCTCTACTTTCACCTGATAACCCTGTATGGCGGGAACATTCCGCTGATCACTGTCCCGCCGCTGCCGACCGACCGTCCGGCCAGCTCGGACAGCGCGAAGGTGTGGTCCCAGATTCAGACCGACCTGACCGACGCCGCGGCCGCATTGCCAGCGTCGTACACCGGCGCCGACGTCGGTCGCGCCACCTCCGGGGCGGCGAAGGGGCTGTTAGGCAAGGCGCTGCTGCAGCAGCGCAAATGGGCCGAGGCGGCGACGCCGCTGCTCGCGGTGATTCAGTCGGCGCGCTACAGCCTCGATGCGAACTACGGCAACAATTTCACATCCAGCGGCAAGAACAACGTCGAATCGTTGTTCGAGGTACAGGTCGGGAATCCGACGTTGGCGGGATCGCAAGCGATATACGGTCTCAACATGTCGAAGATGATCGGGCCGTGTGGTCCGAGCTTTTGCGACGGGCGTCCCACGCCGTGGTACTTCTCGCAGTTCTTCGTCGAGACCACGACGACCGGGCAGGTCGACCCGCGCCTCGACGCGACGATCTTCTGGAACAAGCCCGGCGGCGAGGACGTGTACGGCACGCCGTTCGCCACCCGTTACGCATCGAACCTCGCTAACCACACGCCCGACACGCTCTTCTTCAAGAAGTACGGCGAGTATTACATCGCCGGCGACCAGAGTTGGGATGCGTCGATCAACTACAAAGTTCTGCGGTACGCGGACATTCTACTCATGTACGCCGAAGCACTGAACGAGCAAGGTCAGACGGCGAGCGCCTTCCAGTACATCAATGTCGTCCGTGCCCGAGTGAGCCTCGCTGCGCTATCCGGGCTGACCCAAGCCCAGTTACGCGACGCTATCCTGCACGAGCGACTTCTCGAGTTCGGCATGGAAGCACAGCGGTGGCTCGACCTCGGACGGCAGAATCTATTCTCGGACCTGACCACACTGCGCGCTCACGATCCAGAGTTCACCTTCTTCGTCGCCAACAAATCGCTCTTGCTGCCGATCCCGACCGCGGAGATCAACCTCAATCCGAACATCCACCAGAATCCCGGGTGGTAGGCAAGTCGACAACTGTCGGTCGAACGTCGCTCGACGTGGGGCCGCGGCGCGCGCGCCGCGGCCTCACTCGCCTTTTTCTTTCTACCATTCCGTCATCGCCGCCCGTGCTGCGCGCGATCGTTGCCGCGACCGTTCTTGCCGCCGCGAACTGCTCCGGGTCCCGCAGCGGAGACCCCAGTCACGGGACGGCCGGGGCGTGCACGTTCAGTAACCCGATCGGCACCGGTCAAGACCCGTGGGTCGTTAGGCAGAGCGGGGTGTACTACTTCGCCGAGTCGCACGACAACGCGATCTGGATTCACAAATCGGGCTGGCTAAACACCATCACGAGTGATGGCGTCGCGGTGTGGACGGCGCCAGCCAGCGGCTGGAACCAGACGAACATCTGGGCGCCGGAGCTGCACTACATCGACGGCCGATGGTACATCTACTATGCCGGTGGGAGCTCCGGGCCGCCATTCATCGCGCAACGCGCCGGAGTGCTGCAGTCCGTGAACGACGATGCGCAAGGTGCGTACACTGATCTGGGCATGCTCTACACGGGCGACGACGTCGCGAACCACACCAATCCCATTTGGGCGATCGATCTGACGGTACACCGCTTGAACGGTCAGCTGTATGCGGTGTGGTCCGGCTGGGAACAGAATGCGAGCACGGACCGTACGCCCCAGCATCTCTACATCGCCACGATGTCGGACCCTCATACGATCTCCAGCAATCGCGTCAAGCTCAGCTCTCCGACGGAGAGCTGGGAGCTCGGCACGGAGCTCAATCTGCAAGAGGGCCCAGAGTTCCTCGAACGCGCGGGTCAGGTCTTCATCATCTACTCCGCTCGAGAGTCGTGGCTCCGCGACTATCGGCTCGGCCAGCTTCGCCTAACGACTTCGGCGGATCCGAAGAACCCCGCGAGCTGGGTGAAGACCGGACCTGTCTTTGCGGGAACGTCGGACACCTACGGCGTTGGCCACGCAAGCTTCACCACTTCGCTGGATAGCACCGAGGATTGGATCGTCTATCACACGAAGGTTGATCCAGCTCCGGGCTGGGATCGCGTGATCCGCACACAGAAGTTCAGCTGGAACGCCGACGGTTCACCTAACTTCGGTATACCCGTGCCGTCGTCGCAGGCAATCCCGATGCCGTCTGGACAGTGTAAGTCGTAGCCACCTCTGTCGGGTCACGACTTGGTGTTGCCGGACCCGGATATCATCTTCAGTGCCGACCCTCGGAACCGCTATGGAACCCCTCAAGCTGACCATCGAAGGGATGTCCTGCGAGCACTGTGTGCGCGCGGTGAAGAATCGCCTAACGCAGACGCCTGGCGTCGCGGTCGATGAAGTGGCCATCGGATCGGCGACGCTCCGCTACGATCCCGCGAAGACGAACGTCGACGAGATCGAAGAAGCAATCGCCGACGAAGGCTATACCGCTTTCGTCGGCGATTGAGTCGCTGCGGCGAGCGAGAAAAAGCGTCGGTCAGCGCGCGACTGCTGGCTCGTCCTTTTCCGCCGGGTCTTCCGTAGCCAGTTCCGCTTCCGCTTCGATGTCCATCATGCCGACGATCCCCTGCTCGAGCCACGCGTGCTCGCCCCGCAGCACCTGCTGCGCGACGCGATAGATCGCCTGATCGTTGCTGCCGTAGAATCGATCGAAGAGCGCGTCGACGCGGACGCGCGCCTCGCGGCAGAACAAGTCAGCAAGGGCGACCGCCTTGCTGTTGCCTTTCTTCGCCAGCATCTGCGCGCGCACGCAGGCCGCCGCGATCGCAAACAGTTCGGCGCCGATGTCGACGGCGCGGAAGAGCACCATTTGCTTGCGCTCGAGGCGCGGGCCGAATCGCACCATCGCGTGAAAGAGAGAGCGCCCGAGCTTGCGTGCCCGACGCTCGGCGAAGCGCAAGTGCTTCGCGAGCGATCCGAACTCCCCGTACGTCGTCGCGCGCGGCAACCAACGTGATGGGTACCACGTTGCATAGAACGGCGCTGATTTGGCCGCGGCCCTCACGCGTTGTCCGAAGGACGACTCGGGCGCGACGATTGGAAATGCCAGCTTGAAGTGATGATCCACGGCTTCGCGCGCGATGAACAGCCGCATGATTTCCGACGACCCTTCGAAGATCAGATTGATGCGGAAATCGCGCATCGCACGCTCGATTGGAATCGCCGGCTCGCCGCGAGCACGAAGCGAATCGGCGGTCTCGTAGCCGCGGCCGCCGCGAATCTGCAGCGTATCGTCGACGATGCGCCAGCCGTGCTCCGTGTTGTACATCTTTGCAATGGCCGCCTCGAGGCGAATGTCATAGCCGCCATGTTCGGCCAGTCCGACCGTTAGGCCGGAGATCGCTTCCATGGCGAACGTATTCGCGGCCATCATCCCGACCTTTTGGGCCACCGCCTCGTGCTTGCCGATGGGCGCCCCCCACTGAACTCGTTCGTTCGACCACCAACGCGAGACGTTCAGCATCGCCTTCGATCCGCCCGCGGCGCTCGCCGGAAGCGTTAGGCGACCCGTATTCAGCGTCGTGAGCGCCAGCTTCAGACCTTTCCCCTCGCCCCAGAGGATGTTCTCCCGCGGGACCTTCACGTTGGTGAAACGAATCAACCCGTTCTCGAGCGCCTTGAGGCCCATGAAGCGACAGCGATGAACGATCTCCACGC
>QHUV01000132.1 GCA_003222065.1 Gemmatimonadota bacterium
AAGCACGAACACCTGTCGGTGGTGCTCGGGAAGCTTTGCGACCGTATCCTCGACAAGTTGGCGCAGATGCCGCTTGCGGTAGAGGTCGTCTGGCCTGGCCGTTGTGTCCTCGAACTGCAGCGGCCGCTCCTCGTCCTCCCAATTGCTCTTGATTGTCTGAAACAGCACGAGCGGATTTCGCGACCGATTGCGGAGTTCGTTCTTGGCCAGATTGGACGCGATCGTGTACACCCAAGTTGAGAACTTCTTCGACCGATCGAATCGATGGATATGGCGATAGACGCGGATGAAGACTTCCTGAACGAGATCCTCCGCTTTCTCCCGATCACCAATCGTGCGGTAGATGAAGTTCAACAGCCGGGTCTGATAGCGCTCGACCAGCTCCTGGAACGCACGCTCCTCACCGGCGAGGAACGCCGAGACGACAGCCGCGTCGTCTTGGCTCCGGAGCCTTTCTCGTATAGACGCTCCCGACAGGGGCGCCCGCTTAAATGCGACTTCAGCCATGTGCCTATGCCCCCCTTGTTCCTGCACCAGGGCTCGATCTGACAAATCAGAATCGATCTGGGCTCCTCCGATATGGTATGATGATGCACGTTGATACCGACGCGCCGTATTAAAAGCAGACGACATGCCCCGTTAGACGCCGCAATGGAATAACTGTTAAGGTTCAGAAAACTATCGACTTAGCACGCTAGAGCTCGATACGGACCGAGCGCTGCCGATCGGACTAGTGTCCACGCACGGCGACGGCTCGAATGGACACGTCGCACACGCTTACGTCATTCGACACGCGCGCGCGCCGCGGCGTTTATTGGAAGGCGGCCTGGTGCTTATCGACCGGCGCGGTAGCCCGCCGCGGACAAGATGAGCACGGCCGTCTTCGCGTCGCGGATCTCTCCCTTTTGAATCAACTCCAACGCGTGCGAGAGAGTCATCGTTTCAAGCGTCATGAATTCGTCAGCCTCACGCTTGCTCTCTCCCCGTGCAAGCCCAGTGGCGATAAACCCGTGAATCCGTTCGTCGGTGAAACCGGGAGTCGTGTAAAACGTGTACAGCGGCTCGATCGAGTCCGCCGAGCAACCGGTCTCCTCCAGTAGCTCACGGCGCGCGCAATCCACCGGCGCTTCATTGGGATCGAGCCGGCCCGCCGGGACCTCGTATAGAAAGTCCTCGGCCGCATAACGATACTGCTTGATGAGAAGAATTTGCGGATCGTCGCCGGCGGGATCACTCAGGAAGGGCACGACGGCGCTTGCGCCGGAATGGCGAATGATCTCCAGCTCGCCGATCGATCCGTCTGGGAAACGAACTTGATCGATGTCCAGGTTCAGCACGCGGCCGGTGTAGATCCGGCGTGATCCGAGCTTGGCGTCCCCCATCGGCTATAGTGGCGAGCCCTCGACGTCATAGACCCGCAGCGGCCCGAACCCCATGGCTTCCAGTCGCTCGCGCACGGCGGTGGCATTCCCCACGACCACCATTTGCAGTGCCTCCGGGTGGAGATGCCGGTCCGCGGCGATCAACACGTCCCCGCTCGTCACCGCCCGGACGCGTTCGCGGTACACGTCGTACCAGTCGTCAGGCAGATCATAGACGACGAGCGTCGTTAGGGCGGACGCGATCGCCGCCGTCGTTTCGAAGCGAATTGGAAAAACGCCATCCAGATAGCTCGTCGCCAGCGACAGCTCGTCCTCCGTCACCGGCGCCGTGCGAAAGCGTTCGATCTCGTTGAGGACTTCGAGCGCCGCTGCGTGCGTGACGTCGCTCGCCACCGCGGTCGCGACCGCCCACGGACCACGCTGGCGCCGCCAATCGAAGTACGAGTGCGCTCCGTACGTGTAGCCGTGGGCTTCGCGCAGGTTGAGATTGATTCGCGAAGAGAACAGCCCGCCGAGGATCGCGTTCATGATCACGGCCGGGAAATAATCGGGGTGGCGACGTGGCAGTCCGACGTGTCCCAGCCGCAACTCGGATTGCGGCGCGTCGGGCTTGCTGACGATGTGCACGGCGCGTGTTCGGCGGGCTGGCGCATCCGATGCCGACACCGGCACCGTTAGGCTCCCCGTCCAGTCGCCAAGCACTTCGTTCGCCAACCGTGTGATCTCTCCCGTTTTGACGTCCCCAACGACGACCATCGTCATTCCGGCGGGCGAGTAACGCTTTGCGTAAAACGCCGCGACCACGTCGCGCGTGAGGGCGCGCACGCTCTTCTCGTCGCCGGCGTTCGGCGCCGCATAGCGGGAGTCGGGCTCATAGAGAAATCGCGAGAACAATTCGTCCGCTAGTCCACGCGGTTCGGCGCGGAGCTGCAGCAGCTCGGCAAGGCGCTCTCCCTTCAGCCGCTCCACCTCTCGCTCATGAAACGCCGGCGCGCGGAGAACCTCTCCCAGTAGCGCAAACGCTGCCGAAAGCTTGTCTGTCAATGTCGTCATCGTCACCGCCGCGACATCCCAGTCGGCGCTCGCCTCGATCGACGCACCGAGTCGCTCGAAGCGATCGGTGATCGCGACGCCATCGGCGGACGTGGTTCCTTCGAGGAGCAGCTTGGCCGTGAGTTGCGCGAGGCCAGATCGTGCCGGCGGATCGCTCACCGCGCCCGCCTCCACCAGCACGGTGATCGTTACGAGTGGAAGTTTCGAGACCGGCGCGACGACGAGCCTCAAGCCGTTAGGCAACGCCGTGCGCTCAAAGCGCGGGAAGTGATACGGCCGCGACACGCCCGCCGGGGGACGTGAAGGACGATCGAGGACGGCCGTCATTGATGCGCGTCCGCGCCGACTGGAATCGAAAGCTCGTCGACCGTCGCGGCGTCTTGCTCAGGACCATGCCGCGGCACGAAAAGAAGGCTTGCGCGATTCTCTTCGCCGAGTCGCTCGCGAATGAAGTTGTTGACGTCGGCGACAGTCACCGCCTCGTATCGCTGTACCTGCTCGTTGACGAGCTCCGGATTCTTGAAGTACGTCGCGAACAACGACAGCCGTTCTGCCCTGTCCCCCGCCGACTGCATCGCGGCTACGAACTCGGTCTGCACGAGAGCGATGGCTCGTGCTACTTCGTCTTCGGTGACGCCGTTGCGGACTAGCAGATCGACTTCATCAGCGACTTCGCGCTCGAGCGTCTCGGCGGACAGTGACGGGCGAGCCGTGACGTCGATGACGAGGAGATCGCTTCCCTTTGTGAGATCGTACGTGAACGCCTGCGCTTCCGCGGCGACTTGTCGTTCACGTACGAGGCGCCGATACAGCCGACTTCCCTTGCGCAGACCGAGGATCGCCGAGCAAATGCTCGAGGCGTAGTACTCGTCGGTGCCGAAGAGCGGCGCGCGAAAGGCGAGAAAGAGACGTGGCAACATTACGTCGTCTTCTATGACAACGCGCTTGAAGGTGCCGAAGGTACCTTCAAGCGTCATGTCCGGGAGTGGCGGCTTTCCATTTCCCGCCGGTATCGGGCCAAAATATTTCGCGACCAAGGCACGCGTTTCCCGCGGATCGAAATCGCCAGCAATCGATAGCACCGCATTGTCAGGCGTGTAGTAAGTCGCAAAGAAGTGCTTGATGTCCTCGAGGCTGGCCGCATCCAGATCCGACATCGACCCGATGAGCGAATGATGAAATGGATGCTCCTCGGGAAAGGCCAGCGCCGGCAATCGCTCCCACCACGTCCCGTATGGTTGGTTGTCGACCGACCAGCGACGCTCGTTCTTCACCACGTCGCGCTGCGTATCGAGTTTTTGTTGCGTCATCGCTGGGAGCAACCAGCCCATGCGGTTTGCCTCGAGCCACAACACCAGCTCCAGCTGGTGGGACGGCACAGTCTCGAAGTAGTTCGTGCGGTCCAACCAGGTAGAGCCGTTTAGCGTGCCCCCGGCGCGCTGAATGAGCTCGAAGTGCTCGTTGGCGCCGACGTCGGCTGACCCCTGAAAGAGCATGTGCTCGAACAGGTGCGCGAAGCCCGTGCGACCAGCGCGCTCGTTCGCCGAGCCGACGTGATACCAGAGGTTCACGGCAACAATCGGTGCCGTGTGATCCTCCGACAGCGTCACGAAGAGACCATTCGGCAACCGAAAGGTTTCGATTGGAATACGCATCGGCGTAAATTGCACTCCTCGCCACTCCTCTGGTACCCTGCGCACATCGGCAATCGGCATCTCGCATCACGTGCTCTTGATCGCCGTGCTGACGGCCGTCGTCGTCTACCTGTTGCTGCTCGGTCTCCTGTGGTTGCAGCAAGAGCGCATCGTGTTTCAGCCACCGCTCGCTCTGCCAGCGGTGGCGCACGACGTCGCTCGGGGTGTGCGGCAGGTCCTATACCGCGCTGAAGACGGCACGCAACTGTTTGCGTTTCTCGTCGGTGAGTCCGCGTCTACCCATCGCCTGTTGGTTGCCTTTCATGGGAACGCCGATCTCGCTCGCTACCTCGTCCCTTGGGCACAGGCCGTCACGCGAGAGGCCGACGTTGCCGTGCTCTTGCCTGAGATTCGCGGCTATGATGGAATAGCTGGCCGGCCGACTTATCTCGCGGCGGCGCGTGACGCGCGCGCGGCGCGCGCGTTTGCCGTCGAGACCTTGAACCTCTCGAACGATCGTATCGCGTATTTCGGTCACTCGCTCGGAAGTGCTATCGCGGCGGAGCTCGCAAGCGAGCAGCGGCCGTCGGCGCTGTTGCTGCAGTCACCGTTCACCTCGGCGCGCGCGATGGCACGGCGGATGGCCTTGCCGGGACTCACCATCTTTTGGCCGATCGTCTCTCGCGTCCACTATGACACCGCCGATCGCGTTCGGACACTCGAATCGCCCGTATCGGTCGCGCACGGGCTCCGCGACATGATCGTTCCCGTGAGAATGGGGCGAGAAGTCTACGACGCTGCCGCGATGAAAGGGGCGTTGCTCCTTGTGCCCGAGGCTGGTCACAACGATGTGTTGGAGCGAGGGCCCATTGAATACTGGAACTGGTTCCGCGCCGCCTTACGACCTTAGATCGGCCTCGCGTCAGCGCCGACCGTGCTCGAAAAGGAGTGTGAGTGGTACCTTGACCGATTCGCTCAGAGCGTAGCGCCACGACTCCGTCTTACTCGCCGAAATCGGACTCGTGCGCGTCGGCGAGGTGCGCGGCGAGAGACCGAATCGCCGCGCAAGAATCGAGAGCCGGAGCATGTGGAAGGGGTCGCTAACGAGAATCACCTCGCGGCGCGACAAGCTGTCGAGCATAGCGGCGACCCTCTGCACGGATTCAGCCGTCGTTCTGCCACGCGTTTCCATTAGGATCACGCTGTCGGGCACGCCATGCTTGACCGCATAACGACGTCCTACCGCGGCCTCGCTCGTCGTGTCGCCGTCTCCCATCCCGCCGGTAAGCACGAGGCGCGGCGCGAGGTGCCGGTCCCAGAGCGACACGGCGTGGTCCAGGCGCGCCTTCAGTACTGGTGACGGCCGGCCGTCGTACTGCGCCGCGCCCAACACGACGATGGCGTCCGCAGCCCGTGCATCATCGCGTCGTTCCCAAAGCATGACGGCGCCGAGCGACATGAGCCACGACAGGATAAGGATCAGGACGACGGCTCTCGTTAGGCTACGGAACATGCGCGACCGCTTCGTGGATACGTCAAAGCTCTCGCGCCGGCACCTACTCCGCCAGACTCAGCATCGCCAGCCAGAACACGTCGAACGCAACGCGCGCCGCCGGCCCGCTGCTCGTCGTCCCGGCGTCTTCCGTTGTGAGTCCGGAGTCGAGCGCCAGCCCGTCCACAAAGGCCACCACGACGTTGCCGAGCAGAGACGACTCGACCCGCGGCTTCAGATCGAGGACAGTGAACAGGCGCTCGACCGTGTCTTTCGCCGCCGCTCGTCGAAGCGACGCGGCGCGTCGGGCCGCGCCTTGAACCGCAGCCTCGCGATATGCGTCGAGCTCGAGAAGCACGCGAATGTCACCTCGCTTCAGCTCGGCTTCCAGCCAGTGCCAAAGCGCATCGACGGCCAATGGATTGTGCTGGTGCTCGTACTCGGCGAGCGCCTCGCGCTCCCTCGCGATCAGCGTCTCGGCGAGGTGGCTGACCAAGCGTGCTAAGAGCCTTTCCTTATCTTGAAAGTGGTAGTGAATGAGCGCCTTGCTTACGCCCGCGTCGCGGGCCACGTCGCTGAGAGCCAGCGCCGTCGCGCCACCCGAGGCGATTCGTCGCGCCGCGGCCTCGAGAATCCGTTCCGTGGCCGAGCGTCTCGCAGAATGAGCGCCGAGGGGAGCCACGGTCACTCAGCTATCGCCTCACGCGATCGCCCGGCGATGATGACCGCCGGATCGCGGTCGCTGTCGGTTGATTCCATGATCACTGCACCGTTAGGCGGGGATCGGTAGCCGAAGGGTCTT